>NZ_CBDKZH010000090.1:0-4975 GCF_965300815.1 Leuconostoc sp. | reverse complement strand
CGGCATCATCATCGTTATTATAGTAATAGTCAGCATAACCAACATTAACCTGATGCGGTGTAATGACGTCAAATAAAAACTGACCGCCCTTTTCCAGATGAGCGGCAACTTCACGGATGGTTGCCTGAAAATCGGCCAACGTTGGCAAATAATTTAACGCATCCGCAAAACTCACAATCGTTGGATAGGTTTTCTGCCAATCTGACCAATCGCGCATATCGGCTTGTAACAAGTTCACATCCACGCCAGCTGCGGCGGCGTGCTGTTGGGCCAACGTTAACATCTCGGCCGACATATCCAGTACATCAACTTGGTAACCGCGTTGCGCCAATAAAACAGCCAATCGCCCGGCACCACCACCAAGATCTAAGATATCGCTTGGTTGCGTTTGACTGGTCACAAAGTCTGCCCAGGCACGATACATCTCTTGATCAAATAACTGATCGTATTTCGCCGCAAAGGTTGAATAATTATTTTGTAAATTTTCGTTTGTCATAAGTTCTATTTTAACAGAAAAAAGACGAGCTGCCGCTCATCTCAATTAATCAGTTACCAATAATTCTGTGATATCAACATATGGTGCATCATGCCAGAGGCGTTCCAAGTTGTAGAAATCACGTTGTTCTGTTGAAAAGACATGGACAATAACGTCGCCTAAGTCAATCAACACCCAATCCGCTGCTTGGAAGCCTTCAATTAACTTAACTTCGCCACCAGCTTCTTGAATTTTGTCTTTTACTTCCGTCACAATTGCCTGTACTTGCCGGTTTGAAGCGGCATCGGCAATGACAAAGTAATCAGCCATCAAGCTGACTTGTTGCATATCAAGGGCCACAATGTTGTTGGCCTTTTTGTCATCTACAGCCTTAATAGCTGTTTCTAATACTGTTTTTACATCTAATGCTGTTGTCAAAATATTTGCCTTTACTTTCGTTTATACGTTGCCCTTAAGCACGGGGCAACCAATAATTATAGGTTGTAATACTCTTTGGATAAATCGGTGTTTCTTTTTCGACCAAACGTAAAACTGTGTGGACAATTTGGTATTTTATACCGGCAGCCAGTGATTGATCCGTCAAAGTACGCGCTGTTTCAACCCCTGGAAAAGTCCGCCCCAGCTCCAAGTAATCTGCCATAAAAATAATCTGTGATAACAAAGACATGTCTGCCCCTGATCCCGTTGTGTGTTGCCGAACCGCTGTTAAGATGTCTGGGTCATCAATCCCCAACTCATCACGAATCATTTCTGCCCCAACGACACCATGCCAAATGTAATTACCCCAATTCACTAAATCAGGATCCAAATTCTTGGCCTGAATCACAGCAAGAAAATCCTCATCAGCGCGTTCTTTTGCATAGTCATGCACGAGTGCGGCAATTTCAGCCTTTTCTGGTGACACACCATACTGTTTCGCTAATTTAAGCGCGTAATCTCTGACACGTAAGACATGTTGGAAACGATAGTCTGACAGTTGCGCGGCAACACGCGTTTCGAGTTCTGCAATACTGCCATCAAAATACTTAGTCATATAGCCCCCGATATAAATGATATTCTTCAATAAAATAACTCACCCGTTCTGGTACCAGATAACGAATACTTTGGTTTAACCGCAGTTTTGTCCGAATGTCTGAAGCAGAAATTTGAATTTTGGGTACGTCACACCAAATAATGGGATAGTCCGATTGGCCTGCCTGTTGCGTCGTTTTACCGGCTGCTAGTTGCACCAACTGTACCAGGTCATCAATATGTGCCCAAGTTGGCAGTTTTTCAACGAGATCATCACCCATGATGAAGGTGTAAGCATTTTCCGGATGCGCTTGCGTCAGGGCCAACATCGTTTGATAGGTCAAAGATGGCCCACCATGATAGATTTCAATCAATTCAAGGTCAAAGAAAGGATTGCACATAATCGCTTGGCGAACCATTTGAACACGATCCGCAGGCGCAATCGCACTGGCATGGCGCCCGTCTACCGGTTGCGCATTTGGCATCCAATAAACCTTTTCCAAACCCAATTGCCGCCCAATACTTTCCGCTAACACCAATTGCCCAATATGTGGTGGATCAAAAGTGCCACCAAAAATACCGACACGATGTTGCGGTTGCACGGGGGCTTCCTGCAGTTGCCTTTGTGTGATCGTTGTTGCTATCCCTTGCATTGACATGACTACCTTTGATTAAATCTTTGCTAATGCCACAGAAATTTTCTTATATTTATCTTCTTGCGCTGGCAAGTACAACACCAGCGTCCGGCCGATCACTTGTGCGACCGTAATGTCTGAGTGTGATTGAATAAATTCAGCCACCGCTTGCGCTGAATCATCCGCACTTTGCTGAATGCTAATTTTAATTAATTCACGCTTGGCAATTGCCAAGACAATTTCATCAACCCAAGCTTGGGTCAACCCATTTTTACCAACAGAAAAAATAGGTGAGAGTGTGTTTGCTTGTGCGCGCAAAAAGCGCTTTTGCTTTCCAGTGAGTTGTAACATTAAATCATTGCCTTTCGAATAAGGACAGAAACGCCCTGTGGTGCCCAACCGCTGACTTGTACGCCAGCTGGCACAGAAATCCAACCCAAACCTGCAAACACAATATCACTCTTTTCAGTCGTTTTAAATGTGTGCTTCACAAGTGGGGTTGCTGTTTTTGGTGCCGGTGTTAATAACGTCCCAACATGCTTCTCATAAAAAGCATCTGCACCGGCCAGCTTTGTCCGGTGTAAGTTGAGATTATTTTCAAAATATGCCGTAAATGAGGCACGTTCACCTGATTCAAAATCAAAGCGAGCGAGCCCACCAATAAATAGGGTTTGTTCTGGATTCAATTGGTAAGTGCGTGGCTTAATTTCATTTTTAGGCAACGCATACTTCAAATCTTTGTCCGACAACACGTGCGCAATTTGGTCACGCTTGATAATCCCTGGTGTGTCAATCAAATGCTTCCCATCAGATAGCGGAATTTCGATTCGATCTAACGTTGTCCCTGGGAAACGTGAGGTCGTAATTAAATCCTTCACCCCTGTGCTTGTCTTAATAATTTGGTTAATCAACGTTGACTTCCCAACATTGGTTACCCCAACGACAAAGACATCACGGCCGGCACGTAATTCATCAATTTCAGCCAACAACGCATCAAGATTTTGTGGGTGCGTCGCTGACGTCAAGAAAATATCGACTGGCTTAATGCCTTGCGCCTTCAATTCGGCTTGCAACCAATTTTTCAATCGGTTTTTGTTCAATAACTTTGGCAATAAGTCTACCTTGTTGGCCACTACCAAAATTGGATTGTCTTGTCCCACAAAGCGTGGCAGGCCAGAAATTTCTGAACCCGTCACATCAAAGACATCAATCACGTAAACAATCAAAGCGCGTGTGTCGGAAATTTGGTGTAACAAGCTCGCAAAGTCATCATCAGTCAATTCTACGGGTTGAATTTCATTATAATGCCGCAAACGGAAGCACCGTTGGCAAAGTAATTCATCCCGATCAATAGCCTTCTTTAAGGCACTCATTGGCAGATAACCCGACTTATTTGGATCATCAACCTGGATTAAAGCGCCACAGCCAATGCAGCGCAAACCATCATTTAATTCTTCTCGGACATATGCGTCCGTTACTTCAGTTGTCACGAAGTGATTTCTCCCATTTTAAGTTTGGATGTGCACGAAAAACAATTTTTTTCACTTGCTTTTCAATACTACGATTAAGCCACGTTTGCCACATGTCTGAGTCAATTAAACGTTTAACAAGGACACTACGTACGCCGGCTGCATGTGCTGCCCAAATGTCGGTCAACATTTGATCCCCCACCATAATAACCGATTGCCGATCAAGATGGTGTGTTCGCAAAACATGCAAAATACCTCTTGGTAATGGTTTAAGCGACCAGGAAACGAATTGTACCCCTAACGGTTCAACGGCCTTCGCTACGCGTTTGGTGGTATTGTTTGACACCACAATCAACTCGATCCCACCCTCACGTAAATCAGCTAACCACTGACGCAATTCAGGGGTGCCATTTGGATTGTTCCAAGCAAGTAACGTATTATCCAGATCAGCTAGGACCGTTTTGACGCCATGAGCTTTCAGGTCGTCAACTGTCAAATCATATATTCTTTCAACCATATAGGTTGGCGTAAATTGTTCTAAGCGCATGCAAATCATCATCCAGTTTATTTATTCTATTCTATTATACACTACTCTGCCACTAAATTTGACAACACTCTTGTCGTGGACAAATTAGGACCAAAATAGAAAAAGCACACCGGAGTGTACTTTTACATTTGAACCGTATGATTCACACCAAACAAGGCTTAATACCAGTTGTTCGCTTGCCAATGTGCAATGGCTTGCGCCACTGTGCCATAACGATCAGCAATATATTTTTGCATGGCTTCAAGTTGCACCGCGTAGTTACCGCGATAGTTTTGGCCTGGGACGTATTTGGCATAATAATTTTCGCTTAATTGGCCAATCCCATAGTAAGGCCCGTTTTGTGCGTTAACGTTACCGCTACTTTCACGCGCGATTAACCATTGCAAATCACCAGAAACTGGTGCTGGTGTTGCTTCAGCTGGCTTGGCTGGTGTTACAACTGGTGTCACAACAGCAGGCGCAGCTGCCGGCGCTGTTGGTGCCGGTGTCGCAACTGGTTCTGCAACGGCCACAGCTGGTGCTGCTTCAGCCGGCGCAGTTGCCGCTGGTGTTGTGTCTTGTTCAGCAGTAGCATGTGCCGCCACTGCTTGACTGACTGACAATTGGACTGACTTCACGTCAGCTAATGAAGCAACAGCTCGGTCTACCGCTTTTACATTAACTTGTTCGTTTAATGAAGCGGCATCCGTTGGATGACTTTCAGCTTTAAGTTGCGCGCCGAGAACCCCCAACGTCATACCAGTTACTGTTGCACTTGTGATTAAAATTTTCTTTAACATCATGTGACTTATTTTGACGTATCAACATTACATATATG
>NZ_CBDKZH010000089.1:0-5053 GCF_965300815.1 Leuconostoc sp. | reverse complement strand
GGTTGCAACCTTACCAACATTTATTTGATCAAATTCTGGCGCAAAAGCCTTACACCTTGCCAGCAGAACAGGAAGCGCTGCTGGCCGGAGCAGGGGATATTTTTAACGCGTCAGAAAACACTTTTGGTGCGCTAGATAACTCCGACATGACTTTTGGGGATGTCCATACTGAAACGTGTGAAGTGGTGCCATTAACAAATGGTCTTTACAGCCTGTTGCTGGAATCTAAGTCACGTGAATTGCGCCAAGAAGCGTTTGAAACCTTGTACGATAGTTACATTGCCTTGCAAAATACTTTTGCGTCAACGTTATCGTCACATGTCAAAGGCCATAACTATTTAGCGAAAGTGCGTCACTATCGCTCAGCACGGGAAGCAGCCATTCTGCCACATAGCCTACCCACATCAGTATTTGAAACGTTACGTGAAACGGTTGATGCCAATTTGCCATTGTTGCATCGCTTTGTATCACTCCGTAAGCAAGTTTTGGGTGTTGACGATGTGCACTCATACGACCTCTACGTACCGTTGGTCGATGAGATTGATTTTGATGTCACTTATGACAAAGCCAAAGACATTGTGTTGGCCGCTTTGGCACCATTAGGACCAGACTACATTGCCGTGGTTAAAAAAGCCTTTGACGAACGCTGGATTGATGTGGTGGAAAATAAGGGCAAGCGTACTGGCGCTTATTCGAGTGGCACCTATGACACGAACCCCTTTATTTTGTTAAATTGGCAAAATAACTTAAATAACGTCTACACTTTGGCCCATGAAATGGGACACTCAGTGCATTCTTATTTGACCCGTCAAGCACAACCTTATCATTATGGTGATTACCCAATTTTCCTAGCTGAAATTGCGTCAACAACCAATGAAAGCCTACTGACGGATTATTTGTTAAAGACAAATGATGATCCAAAATTCCAAGCTTATGTCTTGAATCAGTATCTTGATGGCTTTAAGGGCACGGTGTTCCGACAGACTCAATTTGCAGAATTTGAAGATTGGATTCATGAACAAAGTGCCGCTGGGGTGGCGTTAACAGCTGACGCGATGAGCACGTACTATGCAGCATTGAATCAGAAGTACTATGGGCCAGATCTCTTCCCGGATGAAGAAATCGCGTATGAATGGGCCCGTATTCCACATTTCTACTACAATTATTATGTCTATCAGTATGCCACTGGTGAAGCCGCAGCGACGACTTTAGCTGATCGTATTTTGAACCAGAATGGGGCAGAAGCGTATAAAGACTACTTAAAGGCCGGTGCCTCAGACTATCCATTAGCCGTTATCGGCCAAGCAGGGGTTGATATGACGCAAGCGGATTATTTGAAGGAAGCCTTTGGCGTGTTTGAAAAGCGTCTCGATCAGTTGACAGATTTGTTAGTTCACAAGTAACCACATTGATCTGTCTTATGGTACTGCCATGTTTATGGTAAAATGATAGGACAATAAATGGAGAACAACAACATGCAAACGACACCGCCCGAAGAATTAGTGGCTGTTGCGCTTGAAGCGCTTGACGAAACTTATACACCGTATTCACATTTTCCAGTGGGTGCTGCGTTATTGACAGCATCAGGCACTGTATTTAAAGGGATCAACATCGAAAATGTCTCTTTTGGTCTCACCAATTGTGCAGAACGCACTGCTATTTTTAGTGCCATGGCAGCTGGTCATCGCCAGTTTGCTGGTTTAGTAGTTGCCGGGCGCACAAGTGAGCCAATTGCCCCTTGTGGTGCATGTCGACAAGTCATGGTCGAACTTTTCCCATCCGACATGCCAATTTGGTTGATTAATGATACTGGCAAAAGTGTGCAAACGACGATTGCGGATTTAATGCCAGGGTCATTTAACGCACTGGCGTAGTATCACGTTGATACGTCGCTTAAAAGTACTGACTTGAAGGAGAGCATATGCAAAAGCAAAAAGTACTCGTTTTTGACGGCACAGCACAAGCCGCAATTGATTATTTAAAAGCCCATGATTTAGAAGTGATTTCAAATCCACAACAATCAGATGCCGATTTTCTTGCCGCAGCTGATGTAGATGCGGTGATTTTAATGATGCATCCGCTATCCGAGCAACTATTATCACAGATGCCAAATCTTAAAGTGATTGCGCGTTATGGTGTGGGCTATGACAATGTTGATTTGGCCGATGCAACGGCACATGATATTGTTGTCACCAATACGCCAGGGGCGAATGCAACGGCGGTTGCGGAAACGGCTGTCATGCATATGTTGATGGCTGGACGTTATTTCTATCAACAACGACAGAGCATTACTGACCCCAACGTGCCAAATGGGACGGGGCAAGAAGTTTCGCATAAGACAGTCGGCATTATTGGTTTTGGGGCTATTGGTCAAAAAATTGATGAATTGCTGACGGGATTTGATGTCAACGTGCTAGCCTATGCCCGACATGACAAACCTGTCAAAAACGGGCGTATGGCCACGTTAGACGAGATTTATACGACAGCAGACTATATCATCTTGGCGCTGCCAGCAACGCCAGCAACGCAACATATGATTGATACGGCTGTTTTCAAGAAAATGAAAAGCAATGCCGTCTTAATTAACATTGCGCGTGGGGCAGTCGTAGACGAAGCGGCCTTAATTGCCGCCTTGAAGACAGGTGAGATTGCTGGTGCGGGGCTAGATGTGGTCACGGTTGAACCAGTTGCACCAGATAATGAATTATTAACATTACCAAATGTTTTTGTCACACCACACGTGGCGGCAAAATCAGTTGAAGCGTTTGATGCGGTTGGGTTAGCGGCAGCACAAGAAGTTGTGCGTGTCTTAAACGGTGAAGCACCAAAAAACCAAGTCAATTAAAAAACACGTCGCCTTTTTAGGGCGACGTGTTTTTTTATTCAGGTTTGTGTAATGAAACAGGGAGCATGTCAAGGTCTGGTAATGCTTCATGATTAATTTCAGCAAATAGGACGTCAATGAGACGTTGTGCGGCCTCATGGATTGGCTGCACGATTGTTGGGAGATCGGGGTGCAACTGTTGGACAATTGGTGAACCGTCATACCCTGCCACAATCACGTCCTCAGGGACACGAATGTTTGCCCGGCGTAGCGCATTTTGTAGCTGGACAGCCATCATGTCATTATAAGCAAAGACGCCATCTACTTTCTCTGTCACAATCAAGTCAACAATCTCTGCCATCTCTTCGGCACTGGCAAATTCATTAGAATTAGAATTAATACTGTGCTCAATTAAGCGGCTTTTATTGGCAATCGCATCCGCAAAGCCAACATAACGTTGTGCGGTTGGGGATGCAGAAGGGTCGTTGTCACATAATACCAGCAGATTCTTAGTCCCTTGAGAGACAAGATATTCGCCAATGAGATAGCCACCGCGATAATTGTCTTCATGAACAATCGGAATATTATCTGCTAAATGACGATCATATGACACGATTGGGAGAAAATTATCTTGATAACTGGCGATACCGAGATTATGTGATGAGGTGATAATACCTTCCACTTGATTAGCTGCTAACATTTGCAAATATTGTTGTTCTTTTTCAATGTTATTGGCACTTGTGGCAATAATCACTTTGTAGCCTTTTTCAAATAAGAGTTGTTCGATTTCCGTGGCTAAAGCGGTAAAAAAGGGATTTTGAATGTTAGGGAAAATTAAACCGATAAATTGTGACGATTTACCTTGTAGTGAGCGAGCCATGGCATTTGGTTGGTAGTGCAACTCGCGCATGGCAGCATGAACTTTATCAATCGTTTTTTGGCTCAAGGAACCATAATTATTGATGACGCGTGATACTGTTGTAATTGAAACGCCGGCCAATTCGGCGACGTCACTTAATTTTGCAACCATTGAAACCTCCGTTTACTGCTAAAAATTGTGTTGCATTTTTAATCACTAAGCACATTCTATTATACACTTTTTCGCGGCAAAACTTTTAGCAAAAAAATTGCTTAACGCTTGACAAATTATTTAAAAGGGTTAATATGGTCTTATAAGTTAAAAACATCACAAGTAAAACGGAGCGGAAAACATGGAAGCATTAGTGTTGACTGGTATTAAGTCACTGGAATTGAAAGAAATTGCACAACCTGAAATCAAGCCTGACGAAGTTAAGATTCATACAGCCTTTGCTGGTATTTGTGGTACCGACCATGCGTTGTATGCTGGTTTGCCTGGTTCTGCACCAGCGGTGCCACCAATCGTCTTAGGTCACGAAAATTCAGGTGTGGTTGTCGAAGTTGGTTCAGAAGTCACAAACGTTAAGGTTGGGGATCGTGTGGCAGTTGACCCAAACATCTACTGCGGTCAATGCAAGTACTGCCGTACAGGACGTCCAGAATTATGCGAACATCTCTCAGCTATCGGGGTGACGCGTGACGGTGGCTTTGAAGACTACTTCACAGCACCTGCCTCAGTTGTTTACCCAATCCCAGACAATGTGTCATTGAAGGCGGCAGCTTTGGTTGAACCAATTTCTTGTGCCGTTCACGGCATTCAATTGTTGAAGGTATCACCATACCAAAAGGCACTTGTCATTGGTGATGGCTTCATGGGACAATTGTTTGTCCAAATTTTGCAAGCTTACGGTATTCACGAAGTTGATTTGGCTGGTATTGTGGATGAAAAGTTGGCCATGGCGAAGGACAAGTTTGATGCAAAGCGCACATTCAACACAATGGCCGGTGACAAGATTCCTGATAGTGAATATGACGTTGTCATTGAAGCGGTTGGTTCACCAAAGACACAAGAAGCAGCGATTGAAGCTGCTGCACGTGGTGGTCAAGTGTTGATGTTTGGTGTGGGTGGTCCAGACGACACATTTGAAATGAACACTTATGAAGTCTTCCAAAAGCAATTGACAATTCAAGGTTCATTCATCAATCCAAATGCCTTTGAAGACTCATTGGCTTTGTTGGCATCAGGTAAGGTGGATGTTGAACCTTTGATTTCACATGAATTGGACTATGCCACTGTTGAAGACTTCTTGAACGGCAAGCTTGGCGTGGTGTCAAAGGCTGTTGTGAAGGTTGGTGGCGAAGAAGCGTAAC
>NZ_CBDKZH010000088.1:0-5090 GCF_965300815.1 Leuconostoc sp. | reverse complement strand
TTAGCCGATCAAGCAGTTAAAGCCATTTATCATAATATTTTCACAGCCTAAAAAAGCACTCACAATGTGAGTGCTTTTTTATGGTTAGATAGCTTAAGCCTTATCTGCAAGATAAGCCGTTAATGCTTGACTTAACGGTGCACGTTGGTTATCAACCAGCGCTATTTGATTGGCAATGACAAGCTGACCCATTTTGATTTCGCGAGTCAAATTAGGTTGCTGTAATTTTGGCATAAAGAAGGCGTTAAACTCAGTGAGCCGTTGTGCTGTTTGGAAATAGTTTGCTGGGACTTTGACCAGATTGGTATAGTTCATACTACCATTCAATTTATGGTCCAGCCATGACCAATGTTGGCGCACCCAATCCCATACCTGTTGTTGTGCCAACGGATTATGCAAGAGGCCACCATACCAAATGGCAAAATCTTGCGGCTTAATAATGGCTGGTTGATTCAAGCTCGCAATCAGCGTTTTCAGTGCTGTAGCGTCTGTGCTGGCTGGCAAAACAGCCATTAAATCATTTTTAAACCCCGTATCCGTTGTTTGTTGATAAGCTGTAAATAGCTGTTCAAACAACGTACCCGTTGGCTGGGTCGTTAATTGATATGTCAACACCGCACGCCGCATATAAGCTGGCATTTGCGTGAGGTTATCGCGATATTGGGTGAATTGTTGCGTTGCCATCGCCATGGCTTCCGGCAGTTGAGCATACAAGGCGGCATCCAATATTAACGGCCGCACTCTGACATCATCATTTGATTCTGTTGGTTGCTCATGCCAACCCAACCGTTGTAAATGTGGTTGCACCAGCTGTCCGACAAACTGCTTAAGCTGCGCTGTGCTTGCAGGATCATCGGCTACCAGACGCTTTAAGTCCGCAATGATTTGATGTACAGCTTGTTGCACTAAAATAGTATCATTTTGTGCCAATTTTCCAAGCATTGGCACCAGTTGCGCATACGATATCACTTGCGCTTTAGCGAGTAATCTGAGATCCGTCAACAGTTGTAATTGTGTCACCGCATCTAACTGGTCACTATGCGCCATTAAATCAGCCAATAATTGGTCGTCATAGTGTATCACGGCATGCACTTGATTGTGCAAATTAAATTGCAACGGACCCCCAGCTTGCGCACGCAATGTGGCATAGTCGCCCACAACCATCTCAGGCGTCGTCAACATCAGGGTGTCCTCTGAAAAATTATTGGTCAAGGGCACCTGCCATAATTGCCCTGTTGTGGTATGCTGACCAATGAAAAACTGGCTTTGCTTGACCACAAGTTGCCCATCGGCATTGATAGACGCTGTAATCATGGGATAGCCCGGTTGTGACAAATAAGTCGCCATCACACCCGACACATCTTTCCCAGACGCTTGCGACAAAGCACGCCACAAATCGTCACCAGTCGCATTGCCATATTGGTATTGATCAAAGTACTGCTTCAGACCCGCTCGGAATGCTGTTTCACCAATCATGGCTCGTGTCATCACTAACATTCGCGCCCCTTTAGCATACACAATCGCACTATCAAATAAAGTGTTCACTTCATCCGGATGATTAATGGCCACATGTACCGGTTGTACACCGTCAATTGCATCACGATTTAAAGCTAATGAGACGTCATTCATTTGGAACGATTCCCAAATGTGCCATTCTGGCATTAAAGCATCAACAGCAACGTATTCCATCATGTTGGCAAAACTTTCATTTAACCACAAATCATCCCACCATGTCATTGTGACTAAATCACCAAACCATTGATGCGCCAATTCGTGCGCAATGATGGTGGCAACCCGATGTTTCTGCGCCAAAGACGCATTGTCGGGATCTAAAAGCAGCGCTGATTCACGATATGTAACCAAGCCCCAGTTTTCCATGGCACCAAATGACAAATCTGGCACGGCAAGTTGCTTGGATTCTGGCAATGGATACGTGGTATCAAAATAATCTTCATAAAATTCAATACTACGCTTAGCAATATCCAGCGCAAAACGGAGCGCCGACGGTGTATAAGCATCAGAAGCAAAAACTTGAATTTTTACTCCAGACGCCGTAGTCGTTGTTTGACTAATTAACGCCCCGAAAGCAAAGGCCACCAGATAGGTCGACATCCGTTTGGTCGTGGCAAAATAGTGTACGCCGTCGGCAACGTGCGTTTCTGGCATATTCGCCAAAATGGTTTCGTGCGGTTGCTCGTCATACTTAATCGCCAAATCAAAAGTCGCTTTGGCCGCTGGTTCATCAATCCCTGGAAAGGCCTCACGTGCACCACTGGATTCAAACTGCGTCAACACAATTTGTTTTTTGACACCATTGACCTCATAATCTGCCGGATAGATGCCCATCAACGTCGCGGTTAAGACTGTCTCATAAGTGACAACAATTTGAATATCACCCAAAGGGACGTTAGAAATCATTAACGCATCTTGTTCATCCTGCGTATTAAAGGCCATTGCTTGCCCATTGACGGTAACCGTTTTGATTTTGAGACCACGCTGATGTAACAAAATTTGATTCGTCAACGCCTGACCAAAAATGGTGGTTTGACCGCTAATACGCTGTTTTTGTCGATCAATATCCAGATAAACATCATAATGTTCCGGTATGAATGTTGTCAGAAAATGTTGCAATGGTTTCGTCATCAGATCTCCTTTTGGGTCACTAGTCTTGCTTGGTCGTCGTGGTTAAGCAATGGCGTGCGCATCAGCTCACCCGCATTTCAGTATTAAAATTGATGCAAATAGTTTTTCAACGCCACATCGTCCAAGTAATTATCTAAGCCAATCAACAACTTGAGACGTGCTTTTTGACCGTTAATACTGGTGGCAAAGATGGCCCCAGCTTTTTCAAGTTGGACACCGCCACCCAAATAGTCATAGACTGGTTCAGCCACCCCATTGAAACTCCGTGACACAATCACGACTGGAATATGGCGTGATAAGAGATAAAGCACCCCATTAGCCGCTTCTTTTGATAGATTCCCAGCACCCAAAGCTTCAATAATAATGCCATCAATATTGGCAGCCGCTAACAATTCTAAGAGTTGACCGTCCATACCGGCATACGCTTTGAGCACCGGAATATTTTGCTTGACACTGTTGATTGGCAACACGTGACGCTTTGGCAAATCATAAAAGTAAATAATTTGATGTTTCGTCAATAGCCCCATCGTGCCACTAATTGGTGAGCCAAATGTGGCCACATTGGTCGTATGCGTTTTAGTCACAAAACGCGCGGCATGAATTTCATCGTTCATCACAACCAATACGCCACGGTGCCGTGAATCGTCATGTGCCGCAACCCGCAGTGCAGAATGGTAGTTATATAACCCATCTGACCCAAGTTCATTAGACGAGCGCATTGCCCCAGTCATCACAATTGGGAAGTCAACCGCTAACGTACTATCCAAAAAGAATGAGGTTTCTTCTAACGTATCTGTCCCATGGGTAATCACAACCCCATCAAAGGCTTGCTTGGCCGCTAAAATACGTTGTTGCAGTTGCAACATATGCACAGGCCCAATATGCTCACTAGGCAAATTGAAAATATTTTCAACCGTCAGGTCAACATCTGGTAAGGCCAATTTAACGCCCGTTAAGGGATTTTCAACGCCTGTTTCAACACCACCATTTTCGCCTTCGTGCATTGAAATGGTTCCACCAGTATGGAGGACTAATATTTTTTTAACGGTCATGATGCACCTTCCTTATTCTTTCTGAAATTAACCAATGTATTTTGCCAAGCATGCATTTGCTCGATAAACGTTTTAGCACGTGGCTTTAATCCCACTTGCTTATCATAAATATGATCAATCACCCGCTGAAGCCCGCGTTTGGTAACGGGCGACAAATTGATTTGATTGATTTGCCGCAAATCAATCACACTAAATTGCCGCAAATAAAAAATAGTTTTCTGATCTAACATCAATCGATGTTCATCTAAATCATAATGTTCTTCAGCTAAAATGCCATTATATTTTTCCGAATAATCAAAACGTCCGGTCACTTGGCCGCTGATGGGGTCGGCGCGCCAATTAGGCGCGACCCCAAGCGGCACGAGTAATTGAATTTCAAAGATATTGGCAATCACTTGCGGATCAAGGCCCGCCTCTAATTTCTGTAAAGCCAGTTCAAACTGATGATACCAACGCGTCAGCGGTTCACCCTCTTCAAAACTCTGATCAATCAGACTGGCAATTAAAGCCGCATAAGCATTGGCTTCAATATCATCGATCAATCGTGGATATAAGTTAGCTTGCTGCGCATCATTGATATAACCAAGTCCGGTGTTGCGCTTTGGTAATACCCCTTCAAACGATAAAATCGTGAACGGCTGCACAGCGGCACTCAATGCCGACTTCGGCTTTTTAGCACCACGTGCCAAAAAAGTTCGCAACCCATCGTTTTCGGTGAGCATACGAACTAATAAATCATGGTCTTTATATTGTCTGGTATATAGCACAATGCCATTAATTACTGCCATTTATCACATTACCAACTACATTAACTGGCAGGTCATCGTCAAGCTTAATAATCTTCTTTACGGTAACCTAGTGTTTGCAAAGCTTGTGGTCGGTCACGCCAGCGTGGTTCAACCTTAACCCATGTTTCCAAGAAAACTTTGTCGCCCATCAAACGTTCAATATCTTTACGGGCACGAGTGCCGATTTCTTTAATCATCGCCCCTTGCTTACCAATAATAATATTCTTTTGCGTTGGGCGTTCGACAATAATTGACGCTTGAATATGAATTTTATCTTCACTTTCACGCGCGATCTTATCAATCACCACGGCCACTGAATGTGGAATCTCCTGACGTGTCAATTGTAAGACTTTTTCACGAATCAATTCGCCAATGACGAAGCGTTCTGGATGATCTGTTAGTTGATCAGAATCGAAGTATTGTGGCCCTTCTTCAAGGCTTTCAACAATGTTACCCAATAATTCTGGCACATTGTCCCCTTCAGTGGCAGAAATTGGGAAAACTTCAGCCCAAGTTGGGGCGTCTTCTTGATAACTTTGAATGACATCAAGGAGTTCATCTGACGTGACCAAATCAACTTTATTAATCAACAGATAGATTGGTGTGT
>NZ_CBDKZH010000087.1:0-5135 GCF_965300815.1 Leuconostoc sp. | reverse complement strand
CTCTTTGCCGTGTTATTGTTAGTGATTATTTTATTGATTGGGGCATTGAATTTTGTGCCAGCCCTTATTTTGGGGCCAATTACCGATTTTCTCACGGCAAGGTAAGGAGAATCTGATGGAAAATATTTTTCTAGCAGTGAAAAAGTTAGCACCACAAGTTCAAATCAACAATCCAGTCATGTTTGTTGTCTATGTTGGCGCGATTTTATTAACCGTTATTGATGGGGTGAACGCCGTTACGGGGATGAACTATCAGTCATTGGGTTATGACGTGGCGATTACGCTTATTTTATGGGTGACGGTGTTGTTTGCCAATTATGCGGATGCTGTAGCAGAAGGGCGTGGTCGTGCGCAAGCTGAAAGCCTGAAGAAGTCCCGTCATGCCGTGCCGGCACATCGGCTTGAGAAAAATGGGCAGGCTGTTGATGTGACTTCTGATGCGCTACAACCTGGTGATATTGTCCAGGTGGTGGCCGGTGAAGTGATCCCGATGGATGGGGAAGTCATTTTAGGTACTGCTGCGGTGGATGAAAGTGCCATTACCGGCGAATCGTCACCGGTGATTCGTGAAGCCGGTGGGGATCGGAGTTCAGTCACTGGTGGGACAACTGTTTTATCGGACAACTTACAGATTAAGATTACAGCCCGGGCTGGCGAAAGTTTCCTGGATCAAATGATTCACATGATTGAGGGGGCTAAGCGTCAGAAAACGCCTAACGAAAGTGCGCTGCAGATTTTATTGGTGACATTGACGATTATATTCCTGATTGTCGTGGCAACCTTATTACCTTTTAGTCAGTTTGCTAATGACAAAGCAGCTATCCAAACGATTACGATTACTAATCTAGCGGCTTTGTTGGTGTGTCTGGCCCCCACTACAATTGGTGCCTTGTTGTCGGCCATCGGTATTTCGGGGATGAGTCGTTTAAATCAAGAAAATGTGTTGGCTAAAAGTGGTCGCGCTATTGAAGCTGCTGGGGATGTGGATATCTTACTATTAGATAAAACCGGTACGATTACCTTAGGGAATCGTCAAGCCGTGACTTTTAAACCCATTCAGGGCGTTTCTGAGCATGACTTGGCCGAAGCTGCCTGGCTGGCATCAATGGCGGACGAGACACCAGAAGGACGCAGTGTGGTCAATTTAGCACGGGATACGTACCAGATCACGACCGACGAGAATCAAATGAGCAAGCCCGTATTTGTTCCGTTTTCAGCAGCAACTCGAATGAGCGGGGTCGATATTCAGACAGACCATTATCGTAAGGGTGCGGCTGATTCAGTGCAGCACTACATCGTGTCATTAGGGGCGAGCTGGCCAGATGAGGCGACCGCTTGCGCAGAAGCAATCGCCAAAAATGGTGGGACACCTTTGATTGTGACTAAAAATACCATTGTCTTAGGCGTGATTGACCTCAAAGATATTGTCAAGCCAGGCGTGCGAGAGCAGTTTAAAGCCTTGCGCAAGATGGGCATTAAATCGGTTATGATTACCGGTGATAATCCGTTAACAGCGGCTGCCATTGCCGCCGAAGCTGGTGTAGACGACTATATTGCCCAAGCCGTTCCTGAGTCCAAATTAGCCGTGATTAAAAAGTATCAACAAGCCGGCCATTTAGTTGCCATGACTGGGGATGGCACCAACGATGCCCCGGCCTTAGCACAAGTCGATGTTGCGGTGGCGATGAATACAGGGACAGTTGCTGCCAAGGAGGCGGGTAATATGATTGATTTAGATTCTAGTCCAACCAAACTGATTAAAATTGTGGCAGTGGGTAAGCAACTGTTGATGACACGTGGCGCTTTGACAACTTTTAGTATCACGAATGATCTCGCTAAATATTTTGCAATTTTACCAGCTTTATTTGTTGGACTCTATCCACAATTGGCGGTCCTTAATTTTATGCACTTAACCAGTCCTAAAACAGCAATTTTAGCTGCACTACTCTACAATGCTTTAATCATTATTGGCTTAATTCCGGTTGCCTTGCGGGGTGTTCGCTATCGTGAATTAGGGGCTGAGCAGTTACTGCGACAGAATTTGCTGGTATATGGTTTGGGTGGTATTTTCTTTCCGTTTGTTGTCATCAAAATATTCGACATGATCTTAACGATTATTGGCGTGAAGTGAGGTAAAATATGTTTAAGGTAATATGCAGGCAAGCGGGTCGCTTGCTTCTGATACTGAGTGCTTGTGCTGTGCTTTACACTGGGGTGAGTACCCTGTTGGTACAGGTTTTGTTGCCAACCCAAGCGCAAGGGCGCTTGATCATGAAAAACAATCACCTTGTGGGTTCAGCACTTGTTGGTCAAACCACGACCAATCCGGCATTATTCATTGGACGTCCGACCGTTGTCTCCAATCTTAGCGCCGTCAGCGCGGCCGAAAAACAGGCCGTTGCCAAACGTGTCACTTGGTGGCATCAACTTGATCCGCATAACCAGCAAGCGGTACCAGTTGATTTGGTGACTGGCTCAGCTGGCGGCACGGATCCTTATATTAGTTTGGCCGGGGCCAATTACCAACGGCAACGCGTTGCCCGTGCCAACCATTTATCGTTAGCGACCGTCAATCAGTTGATTGCAGCCCAAACAACGAGCGTTTTTGCCAATTGGTTTGGGGAACCGGCAGTAAACGTTGTCACTTTGAACATTGCGCTCCAGCAGCTGGTTGCGCAAACCAAGTAAATTGAGGAAACTATGGTTAAAAGCTCTGAAGCATGGCTACAAGACATTGTGGCGCAACGACGTGGTCGTTTAAAAATATTTCTTGGCTATGCTGCAGGCGTTGGGAAAACCTACCGAATGCTGGAGGAGGCCCATACGCGGCTGGCTGCCGGGGATGATGTGGTCATTGGGCACGTTGAATCGTATGATCGCGCGGCTACTACTGATCTCATAGTAGGGTTTGAGCAAATCCCGGAACACCTCAATGTTAGCCAACCGACGCTTGTTGGGGAACTCAATGTGCCTGCAGTTATCAAGCGGCAACCAGATGTCGTTTTAGTGGATGAATTGGCACATACTAATGCCGCGTCTTGGAATAAAAAACGCTATCAAGATATTGAAGAAATTTTGACATCGGGTATCAGTGTCTATACCACGATTAATGTCCAGCACATCGAAAGTCTCCATGATCTGGTGGCACAAATCACAGGTGTTGATGTACAAGAAACGGTGCCAGATGCTTGGTTGAAGCAGGCCGATGACATTGAATTAATTGATATTGATCCCAAAGTCCTCTTAAACCGCTTGGCTGCAGGTGTGATTTATCCAGCAACAAAAATCGCCCGGGCACAAGACCATTTTTTTCAGTTACAAAAATTAACCCAGTTGCGTGAAATTGCCCTACAGCAAAGCACGCGACAATTGAGCGAACAGAACGCGCAACAAGGGCAACAAACGCGACACTTTTTGGTAGCGATTAGTCAATCCCCGAGTTCGGACAATGCCATTCGCTGGGCTTATCGGCAAGCCAGTGCGTTTGATGCCCCTTGGACAGTTGTTCATGTCCAGCAGTCAGGTAAAAGTCTGGCACCGGCAGTGCAACGCCACATGAGTTTGGCAAAAAAATTGGGGGCTAAAACCGTTATTTTACAAGGGGACCACATGGTGGCAACGTTGATTGCCTATATCAGAGAAACGCAAGTTGCTAATTTAATTATCGGCAAACACGTCACGCGTGCGTGGTATCAATCTGGCCGTTCAGATATCGAAGACCAAATCCTCATGGCAGTCCCAGCACTGGATATTCAAATTATTCCTAACCGTGATCAGGTGTCGCCTGTCCAACAGCTCTTGACCTGGCCGACAAGATTCAGATTGTCTGTCAAACGACGAGAAGTATGGTTTGCAGTCGGTATGATAGTGGCGGTGACCTTGATTAATGGTTTGATGACTTATGTCACCAGTGATAATGCGCTCAAAATCATGCTTTACTTTGTCGGCATTATCTTTGTATCACGCTTTACCCAGGGCTATATTATCGGGTTAGCCACAACGGCGGTGAGCGTATTGCTTTTTGACTTATTGTTTGTGCAGCCATTTTATTCGTTGCAGTTCTACCAAAATGGGTATGGCATTATCTTTTTGGCGATGTTTGTCACGGCAACAATTTGTTGGCCAAATACCGACACCAGATACGACTAGTCATGAAGTCATGCAATGGGTCTGGCATCATGGCTTGCCAGCTGGTGCAGGGACCGATACATTAGCTGGGAAAAAAACGTTTTATCTCCCTATTGGTTATCAAGGGCATACACTTGCTATTTTGGTTGGCCAAGGTGAAGATTTTACGTTGGCTGACCGGCTCATACTCGACCGTTTTCTGACGCCGTTATCAGCAGCATTAAAAACGTTCTATTTACGCCAAGAAGCGGAAAGACATGCTTTAGAAAAACTTGATGCCCACTTAAAGAGTGATTTATTGCAATCCGTTGCCCATGATTTGCGCACGCCGTTGACGGGTATTTTAGCTAGTACGGCATTATTACGTCAAGATCAAACACTCACACCAGCTAATCAGCACTTATTGACCAATATTAATCATGAGACCAACTGGCTTATTCAAATGATTGAAAATATTTTAACTGTCACACGACTCCAACAGGGGACGATTATGTTTAAAACGACACCAGAATTAGTGGAAGAGTTAATTTTTTCAGCGATTGAGAAATTCAATTGGTTGCATAGTCAAGTGCACATTGATGTGCAATTACCGGATGAAGTCATTTGGATCCAAGCAGAACGTCATATTTTCCAGCAAATGCTGATTAATATTTTTGATAATGCAGTCAAGTATGGCGGACCTGATGTACAGATTCAAGTCTTTGTCACAGTAGCGCATGGGCAAGTTACCGTCACGATTCAAAACGCTGGGCAGCCCTTTACAGTGGCACAATTGACCAAAATTAACCAACAAACACGTCCAAATATCCAACTAGGCGACCAAAAGCGCGGCCTGGGGATTGGTTTATTTTTATGCCAGACCATCGCGAAATTACATCACGGCCGTTTAGTGGCACAAAATTGGCAAGGAGGCGCTGAGATGCAACTAGTCATCCCAGTCAATAGCACAACAGCATGATTAAAAAACAAATCCTGGTGGTTGAAGACGATCAAACAATTCAACGGGT
>NZ_CBDKZH010000086.1:0-5169 GCF_965300815.1 Leuconostoc sp. | reverse complement strand
GTGTGACAGAAACAATGAAATTAAATAAAATTTGGTTGCTGATGGCGTTATTAGTAGGTGTGGGGAGTGTTTTTTTCATCATGAAGACGACACAAGCAACGCGTGGTTTTAAACCAGTACCAGCTGCTCAACTTGATCAACGGCTTAAAAGTCAATATCCTGAATTTTATAAAACAATTGCCAATAACAAAGGGACGTTAACAGGTAATCATTTAATTGGTGTACCTGGATTAGGGGGCGCACGTTCTGTTGGGCAGACAAAGCAATGGCAATATACAACGAATATGACGCCGCAAAGCCTTACGTTAAATGACAAATATATCTTTGTGAGTGCTTATGATCACACGAAACAATTAAATTCGGTGTTGTTTGTGATTGACCGCAAAACCCATCAGCAAATTAAAACAATTGCCTTACCAACACGGGCTCATGTTGGTGGGATTACGATTGACGATCGCACGCAAACCCTATATCTATCGGATGATAGTCAAGGCGTGACAAAATTAGGGCGTATTCAAATTAGTAAACTGATTAAGTCCAAAAAAGATAAAATTTTGATGCAATTTGATGATGTCATCACGTTGGCAGATATCAAAACTGCGGCGACAATTGAATACTACCAAGATGCCATTTGGGTTGGGACGTTTAGTGCTAACAAAAATGGGCTGATTCAACGATTTCCCATTAATCGCACGACCAATACGTTGCTGACTGATCCAGACGGACAAGCACCAACGGGTAACCTGAATCGTGATACCAAGCTTCAAACAGCCAACGGCCACATTCAAGGCATCAATTTCTATCATGGAAATTTATATATTACTTTTTCCTATGGTAAGCAGCCCGCTGCTATGATGCGTTATCAGTATGATGCGACAACCAATGAGTTTACCTATGCTGGGACGATGGCGCAGATGCCACCTTATTTAGAAGGCATTGATTTTCAAGGGGATAATATTTGGCTTATTTTTGAATCCGGTGCTAAAGCTTACCGCAAGAAAACACCAATCATCGTTGACCGAATTTTACAAACCGATATTTCAAATTTTGAGTTTAAGTGATAAAAAGTGTCTTTGCTGACAAAATATCAGAATTTAATCAGGAAATAATCAAGCGTCACACGCAACATCAGTCTATACTTGAGAGAAACCTAACATAAAAAGGATATCAACACATGTTAACAGGGATTATTTCAAGTTTACTCAATTTTAATGTCTACTTGCCGCAACTGGCACACCAAAATCCAATCTTGGTTTATGGGATTTTATTTGCCTTAATCTTTATTGAAACAGGGCTGGTAATCTTGCCGTTTTTACCAGGTGATTCCATCTTATTTTTAGTCGGATCATTGTCGACGTTATCGTTTAATGCCCTGAACTTCTTGCTGTTAGTGGTATTGTTAGTGCCGGCAGCAATTCTGGGTGATTTTGTGAATTTTGAAATCGGGGAACATTTTGGCCCTGTCCTGTCTTCGAGTCGTTGGGGGACTAAGTTAATCAGCCGTGACAAAATGGAAAAGTCGCAAAACTTTTTTGATAAACATGGTGCCAGTGCCATTATTTTGGCACGTTTTACGCCAATCGTCCGAACGTTCATCCCATTTTTGGCCGGTATGAGTCATATGCAATACGCTAAATTTGCCCGTTATAATGCGGTTGGTGGGGCAAGTTGGATTATTTTGATGTTGTTAGCAGGGACCTTATTTGGGGCCATTCCGCTAGTCAAACAAAACTTTGAATTGATTACGGTGGGGATTGTGTTCATCTCAATTTTGCCAATGATGGTGTCGACGCTACGCAATAAAACTAAACAACAAGGCTAAGCCAGTAACGCTCAAAATCGTCGTGGGAACACAGCATTGAGCGTTTTTTATTGCCTATAACCATAGATCGATGCATGACAGCAGTGAGATTCGTCTTGTCAGTAGGTGATTTATGGTACAATATTTTCAGATTGGTAAAAAATAAATGATCAGCATGTACGCATAATCGTAGTAAAATATCATCACGATGTGCTAAGGAGACGAACGATGGGAATGATTCATTTGCCGAATATGCGGTTTTATACCTATAACGGCGTATTCGATGAAGAAAAGAAATTAGGCCAACAAATTGCAGTGGATGTCACGGTCCATTATCCAATTGAAACGGCGGTGAAGGATGATGATTTAAGCACAACGATTTCATATGTTGATGTCTATCAGCGGGTTGAAGCCATTGTAACAACCAGCCAATTCAATTTGATGGAAAGTCTAGCCAATGCGCTATTAGTGGCATTGTTAACCCAATTTCCACAAGTTGATAAAATTGACGTTGCTGTTCATAAGGATTATATTCCGTTGCCTGGTATCTATGATCCGTTTATCATTCAAGTCAGTGGCACACAAACTGACCTATCGAAGTGGGCTGAAGCATGACGCGGGCTTATTTGAGTATGGGGGCCAATATTGGTGATCGGTTAGGCAATCTACAACGTGGGGTGCAATTGTTGCACGCCATGCCAGCCATTACCGTGACGGCTGTCTCCCAAGTCTATGAAACCCAACCGGTGGGTGGCGTGGTCCAGGATGATTTTTATAACATTGCGGTCCGATTAGAAACAACTTTGTCAGCACCAGAACTGTTGGCCAGCCTACATGTGATTGAACAACAACTCAAACGTGTCCGCGAAATTCATTGGGGACCACGTACCATTGACCTCGATATTTTAGTGTTCGGGGATGAAGTCTGGTCAGACGATGTCTTGACCATTCCGCACCGTGAAATGGCAAACCGACGTTTTGTCTTGCAACCACTTTTAGATGTGATTGCAGCGGATCGTCGACATGAAATTGAACGATTATTAGCTAGCACGACCGACACCAATTGGGTGCGCGTTGTGACTGGTGCGAGAGTAGAATATGAAAACATTTAATAACGAACAAATTTTGAAACTGCAAACAGGCGTCACCGATTTATTGGCAGCAATTGGCGATGATCCAGACCGTTCCGGTGTTATTGAGACCCCTGAACGTGTCGTGAAAGCACATGCCGAAATCTTTGCCCATACCGGTGAAACGCAATTTTCCGACTATAAATTATTTGACACCACACAAGATGCTGACATGGTCGTTGTCGAAGGCATCCCGTTTTATTCAATGTGTGAGCATCATCTATTACCTTTTTTTGGCACTGTTGATGTGGCCTATGTACCGGATGGTGAAATTATTGGGTTGAGTAAGGTGCCACGTTTAGTAGATTGGGCGAGCCGTCGCCCAAGTGTGCAAGAAAATTTGACCCATTTGATTGCGGATGAAATGCAACGCATTGTACATCCCAAAGGGTTGGCCGTTAACGTCACAGCGCGCCATATGTGCATGGAAATGCGTGGCATTAATCAACCAGGGACGCAAACCAATACGTCAATTTATCGTGATTTATTAAAAACCGATACCTTTTTGCGGGATAGCTTTGCCCGTCGGGTCAGTCAGCGTTAATCAGATGACTTATCAAACCATTCAACAACAATTAGATAAAGGCTGGCGGGTGTTTGATCCCAACCGGTTAACATTTTTACGCCAAGTGCTACAATGGGTCGGGCAACCAGATCAAGATTTGACGATTATTCAAATCGCTGGGACCAATGGAAAGGGCTCAACTGGGGCGATGTTGCGCGAAGTCTTACGCGCACATGGTGAAACAGTGGGGCATTTTGCCAGTCCAGCGGTGTTTAACGACCGTGAACAAATTTGGTTAAACGGCCAGTTCGTGACCGAGACGGCTTGGGTGACAGCTTATCACCAATTGCTACAGGCTTTAGTTGCTCATGACCGGACGATTGATGACTTGTCTTATTTTGAAGTGTGGACGATTGTAGCCCTGTTGGTGTTCCAAGCTGAACACGTGACTTATGCCATTTTGGAAGCTGGTTTGGGTGGGCGTGATGATGCGACACACATGGTGGGACAAGCTGCCGTAGTCGCCTACACCGAAATTGGTTTGGATCATCAAAATATTTTAGGCCAAACACTGGCTGAAATTGCACAAAATAAAGCTGATCTCATCACGCCTGGTGCGTTAGTTGTCAGCGATTTAGCACAACCAGCTGAAGTATTAACCATTTTAAAAACGACTACCCAGGCGAAACAAGCTACTTGGGCTGCGCAGCCAGTGACAGTGACGGTGCGCCAGGATACACCAGCTGGTTTAGCCGTGTCAGTCACTGGGGAACATTACCAACTTGGTTTAGTGGGGGCCTTTCAACGTCGTAATCTCAGCGTGGTCTGGCAAATTCTAGCGGCACTAGAGCAGCGGGATCAGGTGATGTTTGATGTGGCAGCCCGGCGTCGCGGGCTAGCACAGGCGCAAATGTTAGGGCGCATGCAAGTCGACCAAACGCGACATATTTTATGGGATGGCGCCCATAATGAAGATGCCGCACAAGGCCTCGTGGCATCATTGACAAACTGGGCATTACCGGAGCGGCCAATCTTGGTCCTTGGGGTGTTAGCGGATAAAAACTACCACCAAATGCTTACTATTTTATTACCCTTGGTTTCAGCGGTGATCACGGTCACGCCAAACAATCCGCGCGCGTTATCGGCCACAGCATTGGCTGAAGCCGTTCAAGCGATTGATGCCAACTTGCCTGTGACGGCTATGGACCAAGATCCCTTAACGTATGCCATGGCACAACGAACATCACCAAGCCAATATATTGTGGTGGCGGGTTCATTTTATACGTTAAATGCAGTTGGAGGTTTTTCATGATTAATCAGTTTGTGATTGCATCAAATAATTCGGCAAAAACCCGCGAAATTGTGGCTGTTTTTGCCACATTGGGTATGACTGCTGTGAATTATCGCGAACTGATGCCAGAAAAAACATTTCCGGCAGAAACAACGGATGATCAATTTGAGAATGCGTTGGTTAAAGCACGGTTTATCCAGCAATTTTTACCTGATGAATTCATTTTAGCTGATGATACAGGGGCTTTTTTTGCGGCCTTCCCTGATAAATTCGGCCTAACGATTGCCCGAGATTTTAAAGCAATGGGCTTTCAATCGATGCAAGAAGAGGATGCGTATTTACTCGGGTTGTACCAACCCGGCATGGATCGTGGGGCCTATTTGGCGGCATTGTTTGTTTTGCTCACGCCGACAGGGGCCGTTAATCAGAGTTCTGGTCGTGG
>NZ_CBDKZH010000085.1:0-5374 GCF_965300815.1 Leuconostoc sp. | reverse complement strand
TTTGTTGTCTGATTACGGCGTGTTTGGGAATGGGAATCATCAAGGATTTTTGGCATTTTTGTCTAAAAAAAATATTCAATTTATGGTGTATAATCCAACAGCTTTGTCAGCAGTGGTATCAGATCTCACAGGACAATTGGCTGTTTCACGACTAGATGTCTTGTTAGTGATGATACTCTTAGTCATTGTGATATTGAATAGTTTCATTATTTTTAAACAACGACGGCAATTTGTGATACAACAACTTTTAAAGGGACAAACCAAAGGACTGCCGTATTGACGATTTGGTGGTCTAACATAAAGGTCTATGTTTATGCTTATCTCGTTGGACTACCCATTATTGTTGGTGTTTTATGGTTGTTGTTACCGGAGATGCTCACTTATGAATTAATCATCGTTAACGTGATGTTGTTACTATTTTTTGGTGCTGTTGCTGTTAGTACGCTTATTTTAACGATTTTGTTCAATCGTGGGCAACTTGTAGCGGTTCTGAAAGGACGCGGGAAGCAAATCTTGATTCCAATCGTATCTTGTGTCATTTTAGCACTAACATTTATGAATTTTGTGACAACACTAGATTTGGCACAAAAAGAAAATCGACAAATTGATTTAATACGACAAGGGCAACAAAAATGGGAGCAAATAGCTCATTTTTCAGTTTTAACCATGCACACAATGTCCAAACAAGATGATGTGCAGATCACAACGAGTCACTTATTGCTGAATCAGATCGATGAATCACAACTGTTAATGAGCATGTTTGCACCATTCCAAGGACCAAAAATAACCTTGGGACGGGATCAACCTTACGTACGTGATATTTATGTCAATCCCACTTATTTTAAGTATCAACAGGTACGATCAGTTACTGGAAAACAGTTAACAGTAGATGATTTTCATGCACCCGTCACGTTATTGACGACAGAAAATTTATCGACGACCCAAATACAGCAAAATTATGCGATACCGAATGGTATTGACGTCGCAAATATCTTAGTCAAGAAAATGCAACCGACGTCAACCTATGTTTTTCTTAATGCGACGCAGGAACAGTCATTTGCCTAGCAAAAACCAAAACATATACTGGTGATAAATTTTCATGCTGTACAGCGTGACGCCTTAGCGCATTTAGATAACAGTGGGACAGTTGCGACAGAAAAACCAAGTCAATCGATTGTGCAGAATTTGTTGCCGTGGTTGTCACAACGCTACGTCATGGTTAACTTGGATTATGAGGAAAATAAAATCCAAGCCATGACGGTTTTAGGACCAAATATTCAAGACGTCAGTAGTACGAACAAGCTGTGGGCAACCTTGAAACAAACCTATTTACTGCGTAAAAATGTCTTATTGGGGAGTTTGATACTGGCAATTTTGGTGGTGCTATTGTGTGGCCTGTTTACTATTTACATCATATTTATGGCTTATCGTCGTTCATTGTTTGTAAAACAAGTTTATGGCATATCATTTATTAATCGTTATCGTCACATTTATCTCATGTTATCGTGTGCGTTGTTACCAGGCATCTTGTACGCAACTTCAAAACCTGGCGTCTTGATAACCGTTATTTTTGTCATGAGTTGTCTGTTATTGTTTTTCACGTACCGCATTATGGTGAATGAAAGGCAAAGTTATTTAATACTTAAGGGAGAGTTATGACGCTAGTTTTGGAAAATGTGAGCAAGCAGTTTGGTAAGCACCAGGTTATTGATAATCTGTCAGTTGTGTTTCAGCATGGTACGAAATATATTTTGCGCGGGCGCTCTGGAGCTGGGAAATCGACAATTTTAAATATGATTGCACGTTTTGATGACGATTATCAAGGCAACATAACGTATGATAGTGGTAATCTGAAAACCATCAAAAAAAGTCGGTTTTATCGTGACTATTTGGGTTATCTGTTTCAAAATTATGCGTTGTTAGAAGATCAAACAGTTTTTGATAATTTAGCGCTTGTTTTTCGACACCGTATTCAAAAGCGAGATACGGAAGAGATGAAACAGGCATTAGAGGCTGTGGACTTATCTAAATCCTACTTGAAAAAACATATCTATGAATTATCTGGTGGTGAACAACAACGTGTTGCAATAGCCCGCTTAATATTAAAAAAACCACGCATTATTTTGATTGATGAACCAACAGCTGCATTAGATCACGATACTGCGACGGATATTTTATACCAGGTACTGGATCGTTTGATTAACGACCAGACCATCATGATTGTTGCTACCCATGATCCTTTAGTTATTCAGTGGGGGGATGTGATGATTGATGTTTAACATGGGGCCTATGCTATTCGTCATTCATGATAGGGCATACAAAAAGTATATGGTTTGCTATAATAATCGTAATTGAAAGGATGGATGGGTTGACACATGCAGTTTAGAAACGCGACACACGAAGATATTGAGATGATTTTGACAATTGAAAATCAAGGCTTTAACCAAGATGAGGCGGGAACGAGAGACCAATATCTTGATAGAATTGCTAATTTCCCAGAAACATTTATTGTGGCTGAAGATGAACAGGCAGGTGTTCTCGGCTTTATTTGTGGACCAGCTGTCAATCAGCGTTTTGTTGAAGACTGGATGTATGAAGAAAATCCGAAAAATATCGCCCAAGGGGGCTATCAGACCGTGCAAACAGTCG
Source organism: Leuconostoc sp. (assembly GCF_965300815.1). Taxonomy (NCBI): domain Bacteria; kingdom Bacillati; phylum Bacillota; class Bacilli; order Lactobacillales; family Lactobacillaceae; genus Leuconostoc; species Leuconostoc sp. The sequence goes on along the minus strand of NZ_CBDKZH010000085.1, from coordinate 2,725 downwards.
CAGTTCATCAAGCTGCCCGTGGTCTTGGTTTAGGGAGTCAATTATTGGCACAGTTAACAACGCGTGCGCAAGCAGCTGAGCGTGAAGCCATCGCTTTAACGTGTTTAGCTGATCGTATTCCTTTTTATGAAAAAAACGGCTTTACGAATCTCGGCCCATCACAATCTACTCATGCTGGTGAGCAATGGTACAATATGGAAAAGATCTTACAGCATGCCTGAATTTTTAACGTCTGGGCCAGTACCAGACGTTTTTGCTATATGGCGGGAATATTGTCTCGGTTAGATAACCATGGTAGACTGACAGTTAGGATATAACGTTGGCTAAGTCAGTTATAAATTGTCGACTAATCCAAGTGCAGCATGATTAAGGAGATAAAAATATGTCATGGGTATATCTATTGTTAGCCGGTTTATCAGAAATTTTGTGGGCGACGACGATGAAATTAAGTCAAGGCTTCACTAAAGTTGGCTGGGTGATTGTGACGATTATTGGGCTTATTGCCAGCATGGCGTTTTTAATCCAAGCCGTGAAACAGCTACCCTTTAGTTTGGCCTATCCAATTTGGACAGGAATTGGCGCTGTGGGGTCTGTTGTGATGGGTGTTGTGTTGTTTCGAGATCAATTCCCGCCAGTTACCTGGTTTTTTATTGGGTTACTCATTGTCGCTATTATTGGGATAAAAATAACGGCTGGCGAATAAAATATAAAAAACGCGTAGCTGCTACAGTGACAAACTGTAGCAGCTACGCGTTTTTGATTACGTTAATCATTAAATTCTAATAAGATATCGTTTTTGGATACTTGTGATCCAAAGGCCTTTTTAAAGGTTAATTGTGGCAAGGCATTGGCATTAGTGATCGTTACCATCACAGTGTCATCTAGCTGTGCATCTTGAATGGCCTTGTCCCAGAATTCGATGAGCAAGTCACCTCTCTTCACACGTTGGCCTTTATCAAAGTAAGTAATGAATCCGGTACCTTGCATGGATACGGTGTTAATACCAATATGGATTAGCGTGACCACACCTGAATCAGATTCAATACCGACCGCATGACGTGTTGAGAAGGTTGAACGAATCACACCATCAAATGGGGCGTAAACACGGCCATCGGTTGGTTTAATGGCAAATCCTTCGCCAAGCGCACCTGAAGCAAAGGCAGGATCCGAGACGGTTGCTAAAGGTTCTAACGTACCGGCAATTGGCGCATAGTATTGTGTGTGTGCTTGATCCAAATCAATGAGATCTGACTGACTATTTTCAAACTTTTTACCCCAAGTCTTTTCGAGTTGGTCAACAATTTCGGCATGTTTGTCTTCTGTTAACGTGACACGACGATAAAAGACGAATGCACCAATTGAAACAATGATAAAGGGTAGGCCAAACATAATGATTTTAAACGTGAGTTGGCCAGAAGGGGTGATCGAGCTGGCAGTTGCACCAGTTGTCATACCGGCAGCAACCGCAGTCAAACCAACCGCACCGTTTGAGATCGCACCGGCTAATTTATCCAATAAAGGCCGAACAGAAAGCGTCAAAGATTCGTCACGATGATTGAGTTTCAATTGACCATATTCAACAGAATCGGAAATGAGCATTAAGACAACCAAGAAAACGAGGGGTTGTGGCAAGGCAAACAATTCTGCTGCAATCAATACGAGCGTTAACGAACCGCCAGCAAAGGAAAATAGGATGATGCCAGAAAGCATGATGGCAATACACCAGAAGAATAGCTTACGACGATTAAGTTTATCAGATAGGGTTGGGAATAGGGCAACGGCCACTAAGCCAGTGACAATGTTTAAGCCGGCTAAGATTGAGAAGGCACTAGAGTTACCCAGGATAAATGTGAAATAGTAAAGTTCTAACGAATTGACAAGGGTCACACCTGTTGTGTAGAGTCCGTATGCTAAGGCAATCCACATCAATTGATCGTTGTGCGTCAAAATGTGAAAGACTTGCTTGAAGGTAGTACGTTCTTTGTTTTGACGTAAGGTTGAATCAATTTCTTTAGTTCCTAGGCCAACAACAATTGAACTGATCCAGGCAACAGTTGCAACAATCACGGCAAACCAGAACCAGCCTCTTGAGTCACCGGTACCGCCATTGCTCTTCATTGAAAAGAACAATACCAGTGGCATCACCACAACGCCGACCAAGTTACCACCGATAGTTGAGCCGATACGGGCAAGCGTTGCCGTCTTTTCACGTTCACGTGAATTCAGAGTCAAAGCGGGAATCATTGACCAGAAGCCAATATCCTTAAATGAATAGAAGATATCCATTGTGATATACACGAAGCCAAAGAGCAAGAGATACAAAACCGGATTGCTCTTATTGATACCGCCCATATTTGTAAACAAAATGATGAGGGCAATGGAACCGATGGTCCCACCAACGACGACCCAAGGTTTAAACTTTCCCCAGCGCGTCACGGTATTATCAATCGCGTTACCAATAAATGGATCAATAATTAATTCCACAAAACGCAGGACGAAAATAATCAGAGTGATATAACTAATCATCCGGTCGTTTTCGGCGGAATTACCGGTGTTAAACAAATGTGTCGTGACGAACATGATGAAGTACGTCGATAATGTCGCAAAGAAGACATCGTTACCAAATGCACCAAAGGCTTAAGATAGACGTGATGACATAGTATGTTTGTTAGAAGGCATAGCTCGTTCTCCTTTTTAATATCAGCTAACACAAACATTGTAAGCG
>NZ_CBDKZH010000084.1:0-5375 GCF_965300815.1 Leuconostoc sp. | reverse complement strand
ATTATGGCTACGGCATTAGTAAGCAAATGAATGACTATGGCTAAGAAGGTATTCCAAAAGGGACAACTTATCCGCTATTAGCTGCAATGGAAAGGCGTGGGTTAATTATGGGGAAAATGCAACCGTCTCAAGAAGGACCAGACCGTAAGTATTACTATGTGACACCAGCTGGGGAAGTTGAAAAGCAGGCATTTCTTTTGGAGTGGGATATCTTAGCAAATGTCGTTAATCGCATGATTGAGGGGGAGAGAAAATGAACACAAATCAGATGATTGAAGAAAATAACCAATTGCGGCAACGTTTAAATGATGAAAATAAAGCCTACTATAATGATTTGCTACTTTATTTGCGCTTTCAAAGCGTCTCGCGCGATGAGGCGCAAATTGAATCCTTCTTACTTGATGTATTACAAGATATTCTTGCTGCCCAAAAAGATGGCCTATCTGCAGTTGATTATTTCGGAAAAGAGCCAAAAGAGGTAGCGGATGCATTTTTGGCAGAAGTACCCAGAAATTTTTGGGCGGTGATCAAACTCGCGCTGATAGCTGTCGGGAGTTATATGGGCATTACCATCTTTCCAACATTGACGACAACTGGTAAACCAACTGATGTGGGGACCATGTTAATTGCTGGATTGTATACCTTGCTAATGATTATGATACTTTTTAAGTACCTTGCGGTAACGATTTATCGCGTATCGACGGGGCGCTTGCATAAGGTGATGCAATGGCTGATTTGGTGGCTTATAGGTATTATTGCGTTGGCGCCGCTATCTTTAATCACTATTTTGGTGAAAACTCCGGTCAGAATATCGCTTGATGGCATTTGGGGGATTGGTGTTATTTTGTTAGGTTGGTTAATAGGCGGAATTGTTTATCTGCGATTGACAGATAAACAGATGTGGACGCCTTTTGTGATTGTAGCGTTGGCCTTTGGCATTATGGGTATTATTGCAAGAATACCGCACTTTGATGCGTTGCTTAGTATGAAATCTGGTCGTTATCTTTACGCTGGGTTAATGGTTATTGTGATGATTGTCTTTTATTTAATGAGTTACTTTGCAGTGAATAAAATGAAGAAATCAGAATGATAAAACTAAAAACAGCCAAACCATTAATGGTTTGGCTGTTTTTATGTTTTAATCACGGCGTGTTAACTTCACGACGCCTTCCCAACGGGCAGTTTGTGGGAACATATCGATACTTTGAATATACTCCACCTGATAAGCTTGGGTGAGATCTACTAAATCTCGTGCTAAGGTTGACGCGTTGCAAGAAATATAAACAAACTTTTCTGGCTTGGTGCGTAGAATTTCACGACGCAAGGCAGTATCTAAACCAGTACGTGGTGGATCCACCACGAGGGCGTCGGCGATCCAACCTTCTGCTTGCCATTTTGGAAAGAGTTCTTCTGCCGTGCCAATTTCGTATTTGGCATTGGTAATGTGGTTGATTTCAGCGTTAATGTTGGCATCATCGACGGCTTCTGGAATGATTTCCATACCGCGTACTTCACCGACCTTATCTGCCAAACTCAGCCCAATTGTGCCGACACCGGCATAAGCATCTACGAGCTTATCTGCATGAGTCAAATCGAGGGCGGCAAGGGCCTCGTTATAAATAACGATCATTTGGGTGTAGTTTAATTGCATGAAGGCGCGTGGTGATAACTGAAAAGTTTTCCCCATAATCGTTTCTTCGATGTAATCCTTCCCCCATAATTTGATGGTTTCTTCACCCCAAACAATGCTTGTTCGGCCAGGATTAAAGTTTTGAAAAATACCGGTGACCTCGGGGAGGGCTTGGTTAATGGCTTCAATTAAGGCGGCATCGCCAGGGAAGCCATCAGTATTGGTGACAAAGGTCAATTGAACTTCGCCGGTTGAATGTGACGCACGCGCGACAATGGTTTTGACAGTCCCACGATTTTTATCTTCGTTATAAATCGAAACGGATAATTTATCCAGCAAATCACGGACTGTTCGCAGTACTTTCATGGTTGCTGGATCTTGCGTGTGCACAACAGGTAAGTCGACTAAATCATGACTACTGCGCTTGTACATCCCCACGCTCAGCTTATCGCCAATTTTTCGTACAGGGAATTGCGCTTTGTTGCGGTATTCATAGGGGTTTGCCATACCAATGGTATCGCGCAAGTCATAATCAGTCCAACCGCGTGGTTGGAACTTTTCTAAGGCTTGGGCAATCACGTCTTTTTTGAAGGCTAATTGTGCTGGATAAGTCATGTGTTCCAGTTCAAAACCACCGACTTCATCGGCGTACTCATCGCGTGGGGCGACCCGACTAGGGGACTTTTCACGGATTTTGAGCACTTTAGCTGTGATGTATTTTGGTTGGACATCGGTTACCTTAACGACTGCGACTTCATCAGGTAAAACACCAGGGACGAATACGATTTTACGTTTGAAGTAGCCGATACCTTCGCCGTTGATCCCTAAACGCTTAATGGTGAGTGGAAAATTTTGACCGATGCGCACATCGACCCCGTCGCCGGTTGCTTGGCGACGATCCTGTCGACGGGGATCAAATTTTTTACCATAATAGGGCTTTTTGCCGGTTGTTGGCCGTGCTTTTTGTGCATAAGCCCGTTTTTTGTTTGTATTTTCTGTCATGTTTATGATGTACGTGGATCACGCACATGTCCTTTCTGCAATGCAATGCTATGGTGACGGTGTTACCTATTCAGTATAACAGCTCTGGGCTGATAAAATAATTTACAAAAGTGAGTGTTTTACACTTGCGTTATAATACAAAAGTGGTACAATAGTAATCGTAAAGGAGATGGGGGAAAATGAAGGGGAGCATAAGCTTTACTGATCGTCACCACATTCATGTGCACGGTCAGACAAAATAGATAAATTAGTTGGAGCAAACGATCATGAAATTTGATATTAAGGCGTATTTAGATGATAATTCGCTCACGATTTATCGGGTAGCGAAGGCGTCTGGTTACGGCTATACAACGATTCATAAATCGTTTAACAAAACACAATCAGACGCAACTAGTTTAAATGTTAGAGATTTGGATGCACTTGCTAAGGCCCGAAATAAGGCCATGTGGGAAGTGCTTCGCGATCTAGAAAATTTTTATTTCAACCCTGAGGGACGTTGAACCGTTATTTGATATCAGCGTAGTTGGGGCTTGACGCAGATAATTTTGATTATAACTTAAGATAAGAGGGGATATACTTATGGCAAATAACAACTTTTTCGATGATCCATTCGGATCTGACATGAACGAAATTTTTAACAACATGATGGGTAACATGAACGGTTTCAACACTGAAAACCGTCGTTACTTGATCAACGGACAAGAAGTAACACCTGAACAATTTGCAGAATATCGTCAAACTGGTAAGTTGCCACAAAGTACACAACAAGGACACGTTGCTGGTAACGGTCGCATGGCTGCACAACAACCTGGACAAGTTAAGCAAGAAGGCATCTTGATGAAGCTTGGTCGTAACTTGACGGCTGAAGCACGTGAAGGTATGCTTGACCCAGTTATTGGCCGTAACAAGGAAATTCAAGAAACAGCTGAAATCCTTGGTCGTCGTACAAAGAACAACCCAGTATTGGTTGGGGATGCCGGTGTTGGAAAGACAGCGGTTGTTGAAGGTTTGGCACAAGCCATTGTAAATGGTGATGTCCCAGCCGCAATTAAAGACAAGGAAATCTTCTCAATTGATATTTCAAGTCTTGAAGCTGGTACACAATACCGTGGTGCCTTTGAAGAAAACATCCAAAACTTGGTGAAGGAAGTTAAGGCTGCCGGAAACATCATCTTGTTCTTTGACGAAATCCACCAAATTCTAGGTGCCGGTTCAACTGGTGGCCAAGATGGCGGGAAGGGATTGGCTGATATCATCAAGCCAGCTTTGAGCCGTGGTGAAATTTCAGTTATTGGTGCGACAACACAAGACGAATACCGTAACACAATCATGAAGAATGCCGCATTGGCACGTCGTTTCAATGAAGTAACGGTTAATGCCCCATCAGCAAAGGACACATTGGAAATCCTTAAGGGTATTGCGTCATTGTATGAAAAGCACCACCATGTTGAATTGCCAGAACCAGTATTGAAGGCTGCAGTTGACTATTCAATTCAATACATCCCACAACGTTCATTGCCAGATAAGGCCATTGATTTGTTGGATATGACAGCTGCACACTTGAGTGCTAAGAACCCTGTTACAGATAAGGTAAGTCTTGAAAAGCAACTTGCTGAAGCTAAGGAAAAGCAAGAAAAGGCTGTTTCTGACGAAGACTTCGAAGCCGCTTTGATGCACAAGAACAAGATTACTGACTTGGAAAAGGAAATTGCTGGCGCAGACAAGGCAACTAAGGTTGTTGCAACAACAAACGATGTGGCTGAATCTGTTGAACGTTTGACGGGTATCCCAGTATCACAAATGGGTGCTTCAGATATCGAACGTTTGAAGACGATCGGTTCACGTTTGGCTGGTAAGGTTATTGGTCAAGATGAAGCGGTTAACATGGTGGCACGTGCCATCCGTCGTAACCGTGCCGGATTTGACGAAGGTAACCGTCCAATCGGTAGCTTCCTATTTGTCGGTCCTACTGGTGTTGGTAAGACAGAATTGGCTAAGCAATTAGCCCTTGAAATGTTTGGTTCAAAGGAAAACATCATCCGCTTGGATATGTCAGAATACTCAGACTTGACAGCCGTATCAAAGTTGATTGGTACGACAGCCGGTTACGTTGGTTATGACGACAACAGCAACACATTGACTGAAAAGGTTCGTCGTAATCCATATTCAATTGTCCTATTGGATGAAATTGAAAAGGCTAACCCACAAGTTTTGACATTGTTGTTGCAAGTGATGGATGATGGTCGTTTGACTGACGGTCAAGGTAACGTTGTGAACTTCAAGAACACAGTGATTATTGCCACATCAAACGCTGGCTTCTCAGACAAGAGCGAAGGTGAATTGATGGACCGTTTGGCCCCTTACTTCCGTCCAGAATTCTTGAACCGCTTCAACGGCGTAATCGAATTCTCAGCTTTGACAAAGACTGATTTGGAGCACATTGTGAACTTGATGTTGGACGATGTGAACGAAACATTGGCTAAGAAGGACATCACGTTGACAGTGACTGATGCTGCCAAGGAATACTTGATTGAACAAGGTTATGACGAAGCAATGGGTGCACGTCCACTTCGTCGTGTGATCGAACAACAAATCCGTGATCAAGTAACGGACTTCTATCTTGAAAACCCTGAAGAAAAGCACTTGCGTGCTGACTTAGTTGACGACAAGTTGGTCATTTCCGCTTTGACTGACAATGATGTCGTGAATGAAGATGAAGAACTTCGTGAAGCTTCAGATGCTG
>NZ_CBDKZH010000083.1:0-5450 GCF_965300815.1 Leuconostoc sp. | reverse complement strand
GTAGGAAGATGCCCCATGGCTCGCAATATTATCGCGCAACTGCGCGCACAAAAAAATCAGTACAATGCGACTGAAAACAAATTAATTAATTATATTTTAGCTGACACAAAACGTGCGCAAGAAGCAACCATTCAAGAACTGTCTAACGGCTCTGGGGTGTCCACGGCAACGATTTCACGCTTTGCGAAAAAAATTGGCTTTGACTCATTTCGTGAATTTTCTGTGGCCATTGCTAGCGCTGCCTCAACCGCAACGCCCGTTGACTTTTTCGGTGAAATTACCGATGACGACGATACCATGGCGATTTCACAAAAAGTTTTTGCGGGTGCTACCAATGCTTTACATGCCACGTTAAATCATTTAACCGTTGCTGATTTGGAAACTGCTAGTGGTTATCTGATCGCAGCACGGCGTGTTGGCTTTTTTGGTATTGGCGGTTCCTCCATTGTCGCCTTTAATGCGTATCACAAGTTCTTAAGAACGCCTCTCGATGTCATTGCGCACCCAGATTATGACATTCAACTCATGCAGGCTGTTAAGTTAGACCATGACGATGCGGCCGTGGTGATTTCTCATTCTGGTCGCAACAAGGATACATTACTTGTTGCCCAAAAGTTAAAACAAAATGGCGTGAAAGTCATTGCCATTACGTCTTTTGCGGACTCAGCGCTGGCAAAAATTGCGGATTTAGTCCTGTTGTCGTTGGCCGAAGAAATCAATTTCCGTAGTGAGTCGATGAGTTCGCTCATTGCCCAAATCACTTTGATTGATACGCTCTTTACCCTGGTGGGGTCCTATTTTTCACAAAATACCCAAAACGTGGTCGATAATATGCGTAGCGTCATCGAAGAAACACGCGCCCATTAACTAAAAAACAACCAAACGGTATGACCCTTTGGTTGTTTTTTTTAATCTTTTTTCAACATGGCTTTTGCTTGGTTGGTTAACATATCAATAGCGACAAGGTTTTCGCCACCTTCAGGTACAATAATGTTGGCATAACGTTTTGTGGGTTCCACGAACTGATGATACATTGGCTTCACGGTTGCCAAATATTGCTCAATCACCCCACGAACCGTACGGCCACGTTCTTCAATATCGCGTTCAAGCCGGCGTAGGAAGCGAATATCGTCATCGGTATCGACAAATATTTTCATATCCAAAAGATCACGGACACGCTCATCATTAAACAATAAAACACCATCAACAATCACAACATTAGCTGGTTCAACCCGTTCCACTTGTTTAGAACGCGTATGGTTGGCATAGTCATAGATTGGCTTATCAATGGGTTCATTGCGCAATAAACGCCGCAAATCAGAAACAAAAAGATCCGTTTCAAATGAATCTGGGTGGTCATAGTTCGTCAACACCCGTTCTGACATGGGCTTGTCTGACTGATCCTTATAATAAGAATCTTGTTGTAGCAAAATTGCGACTGATCCATCAGCCGTTAACCGTCGGACTAATTCCCGACTAACTGTGGTTTTACCTGAACCAGAACCACCTGTAATGCCAATCACTAAAGGTTTATTTGCCATTATTGTTGCCCTCCTTCACTCGCTTCAATTCCGGCCAGTAAGCCATCAAAATCAAGCGTCATCTCGCGGTATGCCGGATCATGAATTGGTAGATGTTGTAAAAACTCATCAAATACTTGCAGCGTCCCTGAGATTTGGCTTGCTGAAAAATCTAAAATGTGACCGGCAAATTGCAAATCATCCGACAAGAAATGCACGTGCCAACCGGCGGCCGTTGGGCCATTAAAAATTTGCGGCGCAAAATAACCCACAACCGTACCTGTCACGTTTTCACGTTCAAATTCCGGTTGGTTTTCCGCAACGGCCAACAAACTTGGGTATGGTGGGACCTGTTTAGGCGCAATGCGTACATGCACACGAGAAAATTCGCCGTGAAACTTTACTGCCGCAAACACATTTTGTAACTGTTCTGCTTTTAGTTTTGCACTTAACGTTGAAAAATCAACTTGTGAAAACGGTAATTGTTGCGTCGGCGTATCAAAATGTACCGAAGCAAACGGCATCAACGTATCTGGGTTTGTAATGTGGTTAACTTGTCCATCACTTTGCGCTTGATAGACTTCGCCATCTAACAAAATGACTTCACCATCTAAGCCTGTCAAAGTGCCAATGCCGGTATCGCCATGTTGTCGCAATTCAGCAACTGTAATCGTGCCTTGCATTTGTTTGCCCATAAGCATTGCCAATGTTCCGTGCTGATATAAACGACTCATTTTATTATATTGATGTGCCACGCGACACACTTCCTCCAAATTATACTGTCTTATATTTTAAGCGAATAAAAATCGACTGTAAAGGGTTACGGCTTTTTTTATTGCTAGACCCCAAATAAATAAAAAAACTACCTGACGGTAGTTTACTTAACACCTGACACGCGGCCCACCGTTTCAACGAGTAACCGAACATACTGGCGATCGCCCAACGGTCCTTGATGTACCCCATCATCGGCAAACCAGTCACCGTGTTGCTTGGCAACTGCGTACCAATCAACCACGTGCAAATTCTTATACGTTTTCTGCGCGGTTTGTAACAATTGATTGTTACTATCCTGCCAAGGACGAGACTGCACAAAGTTATTCATCCAATAGACCTGACGCTTTTTACCGGCAATTGCCATAATTTGATCTAAGTCTTGCTTCTTAATCGTCCCATTTGTCCCTAAGCCAATGAGCAGATTATCTGCTAATGGTTGTGCGGCTGCGGCCTGCGCCATGATTTTTGGTGTTTGATAAGGTTGTCGACCGACTGCCGCATCCACCACCATATGCGGATTAACTTCTTGTAGATAAGGCGCAGCATCTAACATGACCGAATCACCAAAAGCTTGAAATGGCATGGCTTGGAAAGCGAGATACTGGGCTGGCTGTAAGCCATAATTTTTAACAAGGGCTTGCTGTTCTGGTGACAAGTGCGTCGACTGCCCTTTTTTAGCCGCACTGGTGTCACTATTTTTCTTGGCCAACGCGTTGCGTTTTTCAACCGCTGCTTGGTTTTGGCGTAATTTCTTTTCCAAGGCCGTTTCTGGTCGGGCTTGACCAGCTTGTGGTAACAACAAACCATAACCAATCAACACGATGACCGCACTTGTGGCCGCCAAGACAATAAAGAAGCGATTACGTGATTCGGACAAATGTGCGATTTGGCGCTTAAAGTAGTCCTGTCGTCGGAAAGTCGTTTCGACAAACCGATAACTCAACTCACTCACAGCCAGCACAATAATCACTTCTAAAAAGAGATGCCAGAAGGTTGGCCGATAATTTGGCATAAACTTTTCATAAAAGATAAAGACGGGTAACTGATAGAGATAAATACTATAACTCCGTGTCCCCAGATACGACATCACCGGATTATCTAATCCCTGACTGAGCCACGATGACGGATGTGCCACTACGGCAATAAGAATAGCCATAATGGCAGTCATCAAGTACATCAAACCATAATACGTCGCTGGGATTTGGCCATTTAACCATAAAAAGCCAATCATCGTTATAGCTAATGCCACACCACCGACAATGTCTAACCCCCTTTTAACTTCAGGATGCACTGCCGGATTGAGATGTGTTGCGGGCCAAATAAAAGCTAACGCTGACCCAAGTAAGATAGCAAAGAGACGCGTATCAGCACCATAGTAACTCCGGTTAATGTTACTAGGATCATACAACACCGCCATTAACACCGCGCTGATAACCGACAGTCCCAACAACCCAAGCGCTACATATTGGCGTTTTAGACGTAGTTTTAAAATCCCCCATAAAACAAACGGCCAAATGAGATAAAACTGACCTTCAATCGACAATGACCACAGATGGGTAAAGGGTGAAGCACCGCCAAATTGTTGGAAATAAGATTCGCCATGGCCAATGGCCCAAAAATTATAAACGTACAACAAATTAGTCAGCACAACATAGCGTAAATTATAAATCAGTTGTCGATCAAATAAGAAAATAATCGTCACCGTAATTAATAATAAGACCACTAGTGCTGGGTAAAGACGCTTAAGCCGGCGCGCATAAAATTGCCACGGTGCAATTTTGTCATGACGATCATATTCTTGGATTAACAGATCTGTAATCAAATAACCTGATAACACAAAAAAAAGCGGTACGCCCAACCAACCCCCAACGATATGAGTTGGTAAAAGATGAAAGGCAATAACACCAATAACGGCAATGGCACGCAGGCCGTCAAATCCTGTGATGTAACGTCTTTTTCTCATTTGGAACGAACCCCTTCAAGCACTAATGGCAAAATAAAAAGCAAACTACTCTCACTAGTTTACTTTTTTAACGTTTAAATGTCAATTGTTACTATTATATTTCTTTAAAATGAGAAATCAATCAAGGGTTGTCCCGCGACGTTCTAATGTATGGGGTAATTGTACCTGTGTATCGTCAATAATTTCATTATTCATCAACTTCGTCAACATGCGCATCGCCACCGCCCCAATGTCATACTTTGGTTGCCCAATTGACGTTAATTCTGGCCGTGTCACAATGGCAAACTTGGTGTCGTTAGACGTGATAATTTCAAAGTCTTCTGGCACGCGTTGACCGTGTTCTTGCACATAATTCATAATACCCAAGGCCACTTCATCATCATAAGCAATGACGGCATTTGCCCCTGCTTGCAATACTTTTTCAGCAATTTGCATCCCTGCCGCATAATCTTGATGCGCCGTAAAGAGCAAACCTTCATCAAATTCGATACCAGCAGCCTCTAAACCTGCTTGATAACCAACTAATCGATGCAAGCGATTAATGGCATGTGACATTGGCCCTGTCACTAGCGCCACACGACGATGACCATGATTAATCACCGTCTCTGTTGCCTCCTGAATGGCGTTGACATAGTTGATATTGACACTTGGCAACTTGCCTTCGCTGTCTACTGAACCCGCTAACACCACGGGCGCATCGGCGGCAGCAATTGTATTCAAGACTTCGCGATCTAACTCATTACCCATGAAAATAATGCCATCGACTTGTTTGCTAGACAAATTGTTCACAGCCATTGTTTCCCGAACTGGATCTTCATCCGTATTGGTCAACAAGACATCATAGTGATACATATTCGCCACGTCATCAATCCCACGTGCCAATTCGGCATAGTACATATCAGTGACATCTGGCATAACCACGCCAATTGTTGTTGTTTTCTTTGAAGCTAACCCACGGGCAACAGCATTCGGATGATAGCCAAGCTCTTCAATGGCATCAAGTACCTTACGTTTTGTAGAATCGCGGACATTGCTATTGCCATTGACCACCCGTGACACAGTCGCTAGCGACACCCCGACACGATTCGCCACATCATAAATTGTTGCTGAACTTTTTTTCTGCATAGTTAACCTTCTTTTACATTTATCTTTAAGAAACCGTTTAAATGTTCAAATACCTCTGTTTATTATAG
>NZ_CBDKZH010000082.1:0-5559 GCF_965300815.1 Leuconostoc sp. | reverse complement strand
GGGTAAATTCTGTTAACAATTCGGACTGTTCTTGGTAGGCACGCATAAACCCATCGAGACGGTTCACACCTTGCCGGTCATCCACTTGGAATGCCCCCACAATCCGCTTATGCCCCTTCTCCATGAGGTATTTTGCAGCCTGATAAATCGCTGCCTGATCGTCACTGATCACTGATACCTCATCAAAATTCGGATAAGTGGCGTTGATAAAAATCATCGGTACGCCATCTTCTCGTAATTTGTCATACAAATCAATATTTGGCGTTGCGGTGGCACTGCGTGTTGGTTCAATAATTAAACCAGCTAAGTTCTGCTTCATCATGTTAATGAGGGCGATGCGTTCGCGCTTTGGCTCATTATGTGTGTTAGCCAAAACCAATGAATAGCCATTTTCACTAATAACTTGATCGGCCCCATCAATAATCGCTGGGAAAATATACGACGCCACGTGGGTCGACAAAATTCCGATCACACTCGGCGCCTTGTCCTGCTTTTGCTTGGCTTGCCAGTCGGCGACATACGAGCCACCACCTTGCACCCGATAAACGTAATGATCATTTTCTAAATCTGAAATGGCACGGCGAACCGTGTAACGACTGACAGAAAATGCCGCCATCATTTCACTTTCGGTCGGTAATTTTTGTCCCTTCACCAGTTCGCCATTCAAAATTTGTTCTAAAATGTGATGTTTTAAGATTTCATATTTGCTCGTCATACCATGTCCTATGAACAACCTAAAATTCGTCATACTACTGGGTTGTTCGCATTCCTTTTTCGTGATGTGATGAATAAATTAATAACGTGATAACGCATAGTCGATTGAACCACTTTTTTACCCAATCATCATTGGTTCGCACCAATTTTTTCACAATCTCAAAATTTTACAATTCATCAGATAACTTGATAAGATGTTGTTGACCAAAGGCGTGGGTTAGCGTGGCAAAATAGTCACGATTACTGATAGTCGCCTTACTCTGCTGATTGGGATCGCCAATAAGAAACACCCGCGTGTGGCGTGCCGCAAAGTAACGTCTTAAACTGTTCACATGTCGAATGGATAACTTCTGTGCATCGGTGACGATGACGACATCATACGACTGTAAGCGTTGGCGCTTAAGCTTCTTGAAGAACTGCCGTTCAGGTAAAATGTGCCAACCATACTGCCGCCGCAGCGTCGCTTGTGCCGATTTTAGCGCCCCAATATGAACGAGTAAGACCTGCTGCCCCTGCTCACGCAGGATTCTCACCGTATCATAAATCATTAACGTCTGTCCCACACTAGTGGCTGCTTTCATGGCATAAATCCCAGGCGCTGGCGTGGCCAATAATTCAGCTTGTAATTGTTGCTGCGGCTGCATCAATAAATACTTCCCTTTGAGAAAACGTGCCAGTTGGGTAAAAGGCGAGACCAAATAATCCCCTACTCGTAATACGTCGTCCAAATCAGCTACGGCAACACTTTTAAACCTCATGACCACCTGATAAAACACCGATGTCTGCCAACGCTCATCTTGCAAATTAATTACGTCCAACGTATCTTGGTCAGTTAGATGATAAATGCGATCCAAGTCCGAATTATACGTGAAAAAGTCAACGTGCTGGTTGGCCTGCGTTAAGTAATAACGATTATTGCGTAATTGTTTATGGATTTTTTCAATGTCGTAATGCACATCACTTTTCAGCTCAATATTGATAATGTGACCTTCGGCATTAATGAACAACATATCAAACTCTTTGCTAATCGGCGGGACAGCATAATCCACATACACCGCTTGCCATGCGGGCAATGCAGCTGGAAAATGCGCCACTAAGCGCGTAATCCCTGTTAATTCCTGCATTCGAATCGTGGTGTGCCCTAATTGTTTCAGATATTGTGTTGCCTGTTCTTGCTGGTGATAACCACTGAGTTGGGTTAAATTGATTGGTTGCTGTTTGGCCATCCTGTCTCTTTTCCACTGTGTCATACGATTACTCTCAGTATATCAAAGTTATCGCGCATAAAAAAATACTTGGCTGTCGTGAGACAACCAAGTATTTTTAGGGTTCAGGTTGATAACCCGTTACTTTAATTAGTTTTTTAAACCCTCTCGTGACATAGCGTGTGGCCAACATTTCAAGTGCTAGTAACACCTGTGATGGTCGCATCAAAATGTACCTCAATAGCTTATCAATGAGAATTGCGCCAATCACAATCACGACCATCACGAATAACGAATAACCAATGAAGGCTGGTGTTGCCATCGTATTTGCAAAGTCGCGCACATGGAAAATATTCTGCCACAGTGTATTGTGAAATGGTTCGTAGTCTTGTATCAAATAGATTGCGACTGCGGAACTGCCCATCCAGTTGATCAGACGATTGCCACGCGGCTGGCGTTGAATGGTCTGACTAAAAATATAAGCCGCGGCAATGAATGCCAGTGGTGAACTACCCGTCACAAAGTAACTGGTTGCATTGGCAATAGCTTGACTCTCTGGTCGATTATTCCCGATCAAATCACTCAACCCAATTGACAACATCGCAATCACAACCGTGACACCTAGCAAGACCTTAAGTAACGTGGTCAATCGCTTGGATACCCCATACATGCGCAGGTATAACCCAAAGAAAAATACCGGTAGTAAGTCCGTTAATTGACTTCCCCAGCCCTTCAAAAACGTCGGTAACACCATAAAGATCAAGACACCGAGCGCAATGAAACTCACCGCTTGGGCGCGCCGTAAGTGGCTGAGAAACTGGGATAAATAGCCCGAAAAAACATATAAAATGGCATAGATTGTGATGAACCAATACATGCTTCGAATCGTTGGAAACATCGAACGCCACATCAAGTCGATATTAAATTGTAACTGTCCACAAACCAGTAAAATAATAAATAACCCGAGCGCGTAAAACCGCACCGTATTGGTTAATTGCCAAACTTTTTGAAATGTTGGTCTGGGATTGATGGCAAAGTAGCCAGTAATCAGAATGAACAAGTCCACCCCAATCTTCCCAAAAATTTCTAAAAACTGTAACCACACCGTATTCGGCTGCACTGTATGCACTTCGTTACCAATAAAGTAACCCCAAATTGCAAAATGATGCACCGTAATAAATGCCATTGCGACCAAACGCAATAGCTCAATATTTGAATTTCGCTTAACCATTAACCCAATTCCAACGCTCTCATCACGTTTTACACTATTATTTTTATTATACGTGATTGTGCGGGGGTTGTCATAATAGATTAAGGGATATTATGAAATTATTAGTCATTTTCGCCTACTTAAATTTAACGTCACTATTTCCCAACACATCAAGTTACCCCATATAAAAATACTTGGCTGTCGTGAGACAACCAAGTATTTTAAAGCGCAAATTTAGTCCTTATCCTGTAGACTTGCCAAAAATTGGGTCAAAGCTTCACGCCAATTCAAAATCTCAAATCCTGTGGCCTTGGCCTTTTCCAAACTCATCACCGAATGCTTTGGACGATACGCCTTTTGGGGGAATTCCGCACTCGTCACCGGTGTCACTTCGACAGCCGTTGTCTTGAGAATTTCCCGCGCAAAATCAAACCAAGTCGCGGTATCATCGTTTGACAAATGATAGATGCCAAATTTCGCATTCACTGTGATCAAATGCAACATGAACTCCGCTAATGTCCGCGTCCAAGTTGGCCGACCTAATTGATCATTGACCACACTCAACTTCGGGTGCGTTTGAGCCAGACGTTGCATCGTGTAGACAAAATTATTCCCAAATTCACCAAACACCCAACTCGTTCGCACGATATAGGCATCGGCGCCACTTTCAATCACACCTAGTTCACCTGCTAGTTTGGCCCGACCGTAAGCATTTTGCGGATTAACCGGATCAGTTTCACGATAATCCGTTAGGCTTTTACCATCAAACACATAATCGGTTGACACAGCCACCAATTTGGCTTGCACCAGCTTCGCTGCATCGGCGACGTTTTTCGTCCCATTAGCATTGACTTGCCAGTTGATGTCACGTCCTTCATCTTCGGCCAGATCAACTTTGGTATAAGCAGCGGCATGGAACACCACATCTGGGTGAACTGTTTCAAACGTGGCAAAGACGGCCGCACGATCAGTAATATCGAGCTCTTGTGACGACAACGCGACAAAATCTAGTTCACGTTCCGTTAATAGTTTTTGTAGTTCTTGCCCCAGTTGTCCATTGGCACCGGTAATTAAAAATTTCATCCGAACACTCTCTTATTGGTTATTTTGTAAAGGAAATTAATCACGACGATACAAGTCCCGTGTGTAGACCTTATCTTCAACATCACTTAATAGGTCATCCCAACGATTAGCAATGATAACATCGGATTCCTTTTTGAATGTGTCAAAATCATGAATTACAGCTGAATGATAGAATTCATCTTCTTTAAGTGTTGGTTCATAAACCACCACTTCAATTCCCTTTGCCTTGATACGTTTCATCACGCCTTGAATTGAAGAAGCACGGAAATTGTCACTACCTTCCTTCATTGTTAGACGATAAATACCAACCTTCTTAGGGTCACGCTTAAGCACTTGATCAGCAACAAAGTCTTTACGTGTTGTGTTTGCATCAACAATACCTTGAATAATATTGTTCGGCACATCTTCAAAGTTTGCCAGTAGTTGCTTTGTATCTTTTGGCAAGCAGTAACCACCATAACCAAATGATGGGTTATTATAATGACTACCAATACGTGGATCTAAGCCAACACCATCAATGATCTTTTTAGTATTTAAACCGCGGACTTCTGCATAAGTATCTAGTTCATTGAAATAAGCCACACGCATTGCCAAATAAGTATTAGCAAACAACTTAATAGCTTCGGCTTCCGAACTCTCAACAAATAATGTTGGGATATCCTTATCTACCGCACCATCAATAAGCAACTGCGCAAACTTTCTTGCGCGTTCTGATTCTTCACCTAAGATAATTCGAGATGGATGTAAGTTATCCAGCAAAGCCTTACCTTCTCGCAAAAATTCTGGTGAGAAGATAATATTTTCTGTCTGATACTTTTCTTTAACACTTTCTGTATACCCAACTGGAATAGTTGACTTAATAATCATCAAGGCATTTGGGTTAACAGCCAACACTTCTTCAATCACGGCTTCAACAGCTGTTGTATCAAAATGATTAGTTTCTGTATCATAGTTTGTTGGCGTCGCGATGACAACAAATTCGGCATCTTGATAAGCAGCCTTACCATCAGTAGTTGCTGTTAAATTCAACGCTTTATTCGCCAAAAAATCTGAAATTTCATTATCTTGAATTGGCGATACACCAGCATTAATTAAATCAACTTTTTCTGGAATAATATCGACTGCTGTTACCTTATTGTTTTGGGCTAATAAAGTCGCCAATGACAAACCGACGTAACCTGTTCCTGCAACTGCAATATTCATGTTTTACCTCTCCATTTCTCCAACATCCAATAACAATCAGCCAGTCCCTGCAATTTGTAAATAATTTTATTCAAAAAGACTATTGATTATTTTGCGCGTACTTAGCTTCAACTTCAGCCTTTTCACCTTGCCACCAAGCTTGGT
>NZ_CBDKZH010000081.1:0-5787 GCF_965300815.1 Leuconostoc sp. | reverse complement strand
AGATTGTCTCTCAAATAAAATGACGGTTGCAATACCTACAACAATCACCAATAGCCATGGCCACAAAATAATTTTTTTCGTTTTTGTTGGTGATGCTTTTTTAGTAGTTTTCTTACTAACAGACACATGAGGCACTACTTTGACTGGTAGTTTTTTTGATGATGAAGACGCTTGCGAGGATGTACTCGAAGCAGATTGTGACGATGATGTTGATGAGCTGCCCGTTGATTCAGATGTCGCATTAGTTGAACTCGCTGATGACGACGCAGGCTCTTTATCCTCGCCAATTTTAGGAAGACTGCTCGTATCAAAAACCACACCATAACCATAATAGTGGTTGTAACGAATTGCTTGAATGTTGACGTTCATGTGACCATCCAAGCGCGTATCCAAATTGGTCGCTGTGAACTGGTACTGATAATAATCGGTATTGCCTTGCGTTGTCCTTGAAATTGCCGGCGTTTGACCATTAAAATCAGTCACAGATACAGGGAAAAGACCCAAATCATGTGTCGTTTTGATCGTCATAATGACCACATAATGATCCCCATCAATCGCAACCGTTGCAGGCTTTTGAAAGTATTGATCAGCCACCGATGTTTCTGTTGTGCCATCCTTGACGACCCTAAAAGGCACTGAATAAGTGTCTGCAGATACTGTTTGGGTAAGAGTCATGAATCCTAATAGTAAACTAACGCAAGTTAGCATAAACCATTGAAATCGTCGCATTAACGCAAAACCTTCTTAAGCCAAATACCCAAAGCCAAGACACCTGAAACTAACGCTGCCAAAAGTGGTGCAGTTGTCATCTCGTTAGTAGCTGTGTTAGTAGCTGCTGTGTTAGGCAATTTTGATGTACTTGATAATTGTGCTGTCAAGGGCACGTCGTTACCAGTGGCTTGGTTAGGCGACACATAATTGTTTGGCAGGTTACTTGGGTTGCTTGGGTTATCTGACATTGACCCCGATGGTATTCGTTCAAGATTTCCTAACTTTAGGTCAACCGGTTGCGTCTCAGTAAATGGCAACGTGCCAAGCATCGTCTCCACATGTATTGTTGACTTGAGTGTCTTACCCAATTCAGAAGTTGGTAAAACAATAACAACACTTTGTCCACTTTTCACCGCAGAAACACCGTCTATAACCCAGGTTTTAACCATGTTAATGGTTGCCATATCCTTAAACGTCAATGTAATTGTTGCCTGACCATCTTTAATGACGATATAGGCGGTTGGTGATACCATTGATGCCATCATTGAATCATCTGTTGTACCAGATTTGTACAATTTAGCTGTCGCCGTGTAAGTACCATTTTGCGAGTTTTTGGTAGCTTCTTGTTCTACTTTAGCTTTAGCTGCTTGTTTCGCTTTTTCTGCTGCTGCCTTATCTGCTGACGCTTTTTCAGCTGCTGCTTTCTCTGCTGCCGCTTTGTCCGCCGCTGCCTTGTCTGCCGCTGCTTTCTCTGCTGCTGCCTGCTCGGCGGCAACTTCATCTGGGTCACGTGCTACCAATTTCAAATCCGTTACAGTCAGGTCAACTGGTTGAGTTTCAGAAAACGGCATTGACCCAATCATTGTCTCTATGTGTATCTTGGATTGCAAAGTCTTACTCAGGTCCACCACAGGTATTGCAACAGTGAAAGTTTGCCCACTCTGCGTCGCTTCAACACCATCAATTGCCCACGATTTCACCATGTTGGCGTTACTCAATTCACCAAAAGTTAATGTAATAGTGGCCGTTTGATTTTTAATTGTCACATCTGCCTGACTATTAACCATACTACTCATCATTGAGGAAACAGCGGTTCCTGACTTATATAGGGTGGCGGTGGCGGTGTAAGTCCCGTTTTGGTAATTTGAGGTTGCTGCTGTTGTGACCGTTGTTACGCCAGTTGTGTCCGCTGCGACGGAAACGTCCCCGTTCAACAGCACCACTCCCGAAACGGCTATCGTTCCCGCTAACATTAAAACTTTATTTTTCTTCATCATATCCTCCAAATTACGATACTTATCACGCGATAAGCGTTCTTGTGCACAAAAAAAGCGCAGCTTGCACTACGCATCTTCTACCATAACTGAATTATATTACAATGGGCTCAGAAGTCAATAAGCTGACCAATATCTCTTTGATTAGCTAGGCCTGACTCGCACAAATCTTCGATTGCAAAAATTCACGTACTAATTATCCTTAACCATGGCTTGAATAACCATCCACACGCTAACGCTCGCATTCTCAGAATCATCGAACAATATGTCAAAATCAATAGTTAAAAAAACAATAATGTTGGCATAAACAACCTTTTAGCTCCCCTTCTGCTGTGTCGCCCACTGGATTATTGTACACTCAATTCCCCTTGATCGTACTGCGGTAGTTCGGTTAATCATATTCTTTAGGAAAACCATTATTTTCACCAATGACCAGCTGTGGTTAACCAGCGCGTCAATTGTTTTATTGTGAAGATGAGATATAGGTCCACCGTCACATAGACACTTTAATTTTCTTCATACTTTGAGTCCATGTGCCAATTTTAACCTCATTTTACGAGCGTTACCTCCACCAATAGAAGCTTTTTTCTCACTAAATTGGACTAAAACAAAATGCCCGTATATGAATACTTCGTAGAATCATCACTCAAAATTAATAAATACTTTCGACTGTGATCAGCCGTTAAAAACTTGTTACCGAAATGGTTATTAATGAACTGCCCTATTAATGATAGTAAAGCGAAAACACACGATTGACAATCATTGCGAAGATTTTTTCTAAGTCGTTGTGTTTAATTGGCGATGATATTTCACCTTATGAGACTAACTATGGCGAGTATGATAAACCATAAAAGCGCCAAAATTGTTGTCACCATAGTTGCTTTTGAAAACAATAATATCAAAAATACAAATAGCAGAAATGAAATAGGGCGCTGATGTCAAGATTGAGCTGTTTTCTGGTTTTTTGTAAGTTTTTCATGATCTAGTTTATAAAGCACATACCGAGCCTCCACATCAGTATGCGATAGCTTGTCGACACCATAATCATTTTTAAGCATATCTCGCATGGCATAATCCAGCTGTTGCTGTTCTCGTTGCCGCTGCTGAAGCGTTTGATGCGTTTCTTTTAGGTTTTGATAGTCTGCTTGGACGTCAGCCAATTGCGCTTTGACTTGTCCTAACGTTTGCTTGAGTTCTTCCGTCTCATGCTGGCTTTGCAAGGTGGCTTTCTTCATCGTGGCTAACACACTTTTAAAGCGATCTAAGTCATCAGGTTTAAGCACCGTCTTACCAAAGAGGTTTTTAGATAAGTCTTGTTTAAAGGTATCAATTTGTTTTTCGGCTAAGTCTACTTCCATTAAGGATTGATCTGTGATTTTAAGTACGGCCTGTTTCGCACGAATGTTGTCTTCAATATCGGCTAGTTCCGTTTTTAAGGCATTAAACTGATCATTGTATTTTTTGATTTCAGCGACATTCTCAAACGGTAAGGTTTTGTTATTTAAAATACCTTGTTCATAAAAGGGCAGCACTTTTTTTTAATGCTGATCTAGATCCTCATGAAAGGTTTGCAGATCGTGACGTGTGAGCACTTCTTTAGCGGATACTTTATAACGCGATTTTTTATCATCAAAAACCACCGGAACAAAGGCATAGTGCAAGTGAGGAGTTGTCTCGTCATAATGCACTACAGCGGCCACGGCATTTTCTTGGCCATAACGGTCATTCAGAAAATTAGTGGTTGCTTCAAAAAAGGCGCTCTGTTGCTCGTAGGGGGATTCTGTGAGTTCTTCAGGTAAAGTTGACTATCCACGTCGCTAACGCCTTCACATCGTCTCTTTTCATGCAATAAACGTCATTTAAACGCGCATTGAAGCGTGAAAGCATATCAGAACCATCCGCCATGAGATCTTGATTCAGATAGGATTTCGACACATCAATTTCTTTGTTCGTGTGATGGTCGGTTTTACGTTCAAAGTGAACCGCTAAACCAGGGACTGCGCCACGGGTATTTTTCTTTAAATGCGCCATCAAAAATGCCTCCTCGAAAAAGGTTTTCCAAGACCAGTATAACACCGTTAAAAATCTGGTATAGCCTGTTATACCAAAATGATATTTTGGACAGGCTCTGCGAGGCGTGTCATCGACAAGCGATGCCAGTAGCGTTTCCCCTTCCTACTGGGGAAACTGCTATTTTACAGCGCCTATTATCCGGCTTGTAAAACCTCCGGCGGGTCACGCCGTGACGGGGCAATTTATCATTGCAGGATCACCTTCAGTGAGAGCATGTCATGCAGAACGCTACCCGCGTGGGGCAAGCTGCTGTCAGCTTAACCACAAAAAAATAAATTGGGATAGTATCGGTATCTATCTCAACTTATTCTGAGTGCGTATATATTCCTCATCGTAATCATCTCAATCAAAAATTATGATCAATATTCAAGATAAGGAAATTTTAATTACAACTACAGCTATAGTTACACCTGTAGTTGTAGTTGTAATTAAAATATTTAACCAAAATAAATTTGATCTAACATAGTCTCACGACTAGCTTGATCTAGGCCAAGATAAGTAAGCGCCTGTTTTTTGCCTTATGTGGCCGAGGTCAGGGTCGTCGGAGCGTATTTCAGAAGCCGAAGGGTTCGCAAAATAGCATAACTGCTCAACTATACACATTCCAAAAAAAGTCCCCCACCCAGCAGCAAGTCACTCACCCATCACATCTTCCGCCAGACCTTCAGCATAATCAGCATCGCCACAATCGAGGCGACAGAAATCCCCAAAGTCAGCATCCAAGCATATGGCATCCCGGCTAACGGGAGTTTCACGTTCATCCCATAGAATCCGGTAATGATCGTTGGCACAGCCAGGGTCAGTGACCAAATTGTCAAAAATTTCATTGTATCGTTCAGGTTGTTATTAGCAAGGCTGTTGAAGGTATGATCGATTCGGTCAACGACTTGGGTTTCAATCTCAAACATCCGTTGGACCTGTTCTCCTTCAATGTGCACGTCTTCGAATAAATCAATTTTATCTTGGTCAGCACCGACACCAAAATGGGTCTTTGGCAAACGATCGAGTTCACTGAGATTGATTTGGACCGCGCTGGACAAAAAGGTCAACGTCTGTTGAAGATATGAAAGTGAAACCAAGTCACTGTTCTTCGTCTTCCGGTTCAACATTTTATCCAAATAGTTGCGTTTCTTGGTAATGGCGCGAGAAATTGGGATAAAGCTGTCAACAACTGTAAACAGTGTTTCCAGAATAAATGCATCGACGCTCTTAACCTCGGGATTATCCAATGCCGAGTAAAGTGCCGTGTTGACTTCAGGTATGTCGCTTTGATTAAACGTGAATAAAACGCCCTTATGGAGCAACATGCCAAATGGCTGGGTAATGTATCTCAGCGCATCTTTGTCGAGGGCATACGGCGCCAGAAAGATGAATAATTGGTCGTCCTCATTGATATCATAAACATAATTAGTACTTTCATCATTATCAGTGACGTACTCAATAATATCTTCATCGATGCCATACTGATCTTCGAGGGTTGCCCGTTCTTCGGCATTGATTTGAATCGTTTCAATCCATTTGGTTCCATTGATTGTCTTTTCGGGTTTGATCATTTAGTAATTCCCCTGTTAGTTATTGACCTCTATTCTAGACTAAAAGAAAAGAAGCTGCAGACAAATTTTTAAATTGTCAACGACTCCCAACTGCTAAACACTTTTATAAAGAATATAACGGAAACCTACTTATTTTTCATAAAGGTCTTTAAGAAGCTGTTTAGTATCTTTATTAG
>NZ_CBDKZH010000080.1:0-5798 GCF_965300815.1 Leuconostoc sp. | reverse complement strand
TTCAAACGATGGTTTGAAAGCTTTTTTAAATGTCTTGAAACAATGCCGCCCAGGCTTTTTGAGAGAGTTTAGCCGGTTTTGGTCGGCGTGGTTTGGGTTGATAGGTAGCTTGTTTGTAGTAACGGACAATGTCGGCTTGGACGTCCTTTTCTAACGGTAAGCCCACTCTGACAAAATCAAGGGCATCAGGTGGTAAATCAGGGTAGTTGTGATAATGGGTGATAAACCATTGTTGCATGGTGGGGTTCAGGCCAGCGTGGCGACGGATACGTTGTAAAATTTCATCGAGGCCGAAGTTAATATGATGAATTTGCGTTTGTAGTTGCCGCATAACGGTTTCAGGAATACCCAGATGATCGGCAAAATGGGTGATGCCTAACCGGATTTCTGTGCCTTCGCCATTTTCTAAGACATATTGATGCTTGAGTCGGCGGCCACACGCACAGTATAGTTGTTTTTCTGTGGGCGTATCATAGGCGTCGTTATAGTGGTACGCTTTGAAAAACCATTGGCCATCACGACCGAAAAGTTGGCGATCCATCATCAAAGAGGTCTGACGGTAGCGAATGTGTTGTATCAGCACGGCTTGTTGTTCAGCGGTTAATTGTTGCCACGTTTCTTGACGGCGTGCTTTGGTGAGGGCAACTTTGTGAGATTTTGGTCTTGTCATTGTAAAATTATTGGTTCATGTGTTCGTTTTAACAAACGTTTGTTCTTAGTTGTGGTAAATAAAAGCTAGGCTGCTAGCCTAGCAACGTCATATTATGGCCGTTCAGGTACTGAAAAAGTCATATCTGGGGGTGTCAGTAGACCAATGTCTTTGACAACAACCTGACCAGAGAGATGGCCGCCCACTTTTTGGGTGAGACCAAGTTTGTTATAGCCAAACGTGACGGTCGTGTGGGCTTTGAGTGCCGCCCCGCGGACTTCACCGGTTGAAGCATCAATACCGGTTGGTGTATCAACTGCAATAACAGTTTTTTCGATGTGATTGGCTGCTTTAATCATTTTCTGCAAGCCTTCGGGGAGGATATTATTTAAACCAGTCCCAAAAATCGCATCAATAATTAAGGTTGCTTGGTTAAAGTCACTTTTTTCGGCCCGTACCAACCCGTACTTTTCGATAATGGCGAGTTGCCGATGAACAGCATCTTTAGCGCGTGCCACGTTACCCACAAATTGTAGGGAAACGTTGAAACCTTGTGCGTAAAGCAAGCGGGCAATCGCGACACCGTCGGCGCCGTTGTTGCCTAAGCCGGCAAGGACGAGGATATGATCTAAATTAAAATGGCCAGCGCCAATGACGTCAAGGACTGCCATTGCGGCACGTTCAATGAGTACGTCTTGTGGCATCCCAATTGTTTCTACGGTATAGTTATCAATTTTCTGCATTTCTGCAGCTGTTACAAGTTGCATGCGCGTCACTTTTCTTTCTCAATCTGCATTTTATTATACAGGATATTCGCGTATCGTGGGATATGATTTCCTTGACTTGTTAATGTTCGTCTTTTTATTTGATATAATAGGTAGTAAATCTATTGGGAGGCAACACATGCAACACCTTGACTACAGTCAGCAAGATACTTGGCGACAAGCTGACGACACACCATTTCAATCACCGATTGATATCAATCAACAGCAAAGTAAACCAGTGATGGCCTCAGCCATGACCTTAACATTTCAAGGCCAAACCACCTATGATGATCGGATTGTGGGTGAACAATTCTTAGTGAATGGCACATTGCAATTGGATGGCGAGACCTGGCAATTAGAACGTTTCCATTTTCATGATGGGGCAGAACATTTGATTGATGGTCAGCGGCATGATGCTGAAATTCATTTTGTGTGTCGACAAGGTGAGCGCGTCTTGGTCTTAGCTGTTTTAGCGGATGTCGCAAGTGACGTGACATCAACCCCTATTCAGGCCATTTTAAACGGGCCAGTGGCCGCACAAACACTCGTTGGGTTACTACCCACTAATCGCGCATATTACCGCTATGTAGGCTCTTTAACAACACCACCGTTAGGTCAAGATGTGACGTGGCTCGTTTTGGCACAACCCATTGGCATGACAGCCGCAGATACTGCTTTGTTGCATGCGCGCTATCCCGAAAACTATCGTGATGTACAAGCGTTAGCTGGCCGTGAAATTTTATATGTATCAGGGAAAAAATAATTATGTGGTCGTGATATTTGACAAGACTAAGCGCCGTAGACGGTGCTTTTTTTGTTGTGAAACACCACTGTATCAGGTAAACTAGAGATTATGGAAAACTTTCAAGAACAATTAAAAAATCGTCGTACTTTTGCGATCATTTCGCACCCCGATGCCGGAAAAACAACGTTAACGGAACAACTATTGCTCCATGGTGGCGTGATTCGTGAAGCGGGAACCGTTAAAGGCCGTGGCTCAAATAAGTTGGCCTCATCTGACTGGATGGCTATTGAACAGCAGCGTGGTATTTCTGTGACTTCTTCGGTCTTGCAGTTTGATTATGACGGCAAGCGAATTAATATCTTAGATACACCAGGGCATGAGGACTTTTCTGAAGACACGTACCGGACGTTAATGGCCGTGGATTCGGTGGTCATGGTGGTCGATGCCGCAAAAGGTATCGAGCCGCAAACCAAGAAGCTGTTTGAAATCGTGGCGCAGCGTGGCATTCCCGTCTTTACGTTCTTTAACAAAATTGATCGTGATGCGCGACCAGCCTTGGATTTGTTAGATGAGTTAGAATCGGTTTTGGGTATTCAAGCTTATCCAATGAATTGGCCGGTGGGTTCAGGACAGATTTTGCAAGGCATTTATGACTTGCAACGTGACACGATGGTGCCATTTAAAAATGCGACATCACATCCAGAAGTGGTGGATGAAACCATGGATGAAATTGAACTGTTGCGTGATGCGGGGAATCCATTTGACCGTGACGCCATTGCGCATGGGCGCCTGACACCGGTTTTCTTTGGTTCAGCCTTGGTTAACTTTGGGGTGACGGAATTCTTGCGTGATTACTTGGCCTATGCGCCGGCGCCAGCTGCCGTGACAACGGTTGATGAACAAGTCGTTGCACCAGAAGATGCACAATTTACTGGTTTTGTCTTTAAAATCCAAGCGAACATGGATCCACGCCATCGTGACCGAATTGCCTTTGTGCGGATTGTGTCTGGTGAATTTAGCCGTGGAATGGACGTGACCTTACAACGCAACAATAAAAAGTTGAAGTTGTCCAATGTGACACAGTTTATGGCGGAAGAACGTGAAAACGTCCAAACGGCCGTACCTGGTGATATTATCGGTGTCTATGACACGGGGAATTTTCAAATCGGTGACACGATTTATGCCGGTAAGAAGGTGGTCCAATTCCCAGATTTGCCAACTTTTACCCCAGAACTCTTTAACCGTGTGATTGCCAAAGATGTGATGAAGCAAAAGTCGTATCACAAAGGCATTCAACAATTGGTGCAAGAAGGGACGATTCAACTCTACAAGTCTTGGCAGGGCAGTGAATACATTATTGGTGCCGTGGGTCAGTTGCAGTTTGAAGTGTTCCAATTCCGGATGGAAAATGAATATAACGTCGAAATTCAATTTGAACCCATCGGTTCAAAAGTGGCGCGTTGGATTGCCCCTGAACAATTAGATGAAAAAATGGCATCAAGCCGTAACTTGTTGGTGAAGGATCGCTATGATCAACCCGTTTTCTTGTTTGAAAACAAGTTTGCGATGAACTGGTTCCACGACAAGTATCCAGATGTTGTCCTAGAAGAAAAAATGTAATCCCAAAAACAATCGCAGTTAAAACGTGTGATTGTTTTTTTATTTTTAATCCTATTGTAAGCGTTTACATAGTGTGGTAGAATAAAGATAACAAATAAAGAGGAGGCCATTAATGACGCAAAGTAATTTATCAGAAATTGCAGCGTTAGGGCATCAACTTGTAGACAATGGTTAATAACAATAACATCCTAAGGGATAACATCAAAGCGTGATTTGAACCATTAACCGGCGTGATAAAAATTTATCCACTACGTCAAATAGACATAACAGCAGATGATATTTTCTGGACAATAGTGACAAGTAATGTAGGGGTGATAAATTGGCAAGAAGCGAGAAGATGACCGAACGTTAATGTTTCAGCTTCAATCTGCGTTTGCAGCGCAACCTTATAATTACATACAACAGAACCTGACATTATGCATAGCATGAGTCAGGTTCTTTGGTTTATAATGGAAGTGATGAAACTCGCGCTGGTTGTGGGTTTTAGAATATTTAGGAGGATGTGTTAACGCGAGTTGACAAAACACGATTATGACGAAAAAAGCAAATAATGCGATTTATGATGTCCATGATAAGCCGCCTTTTTGGACGTGGTTTGGGCTATCATTGCAACACTTATTCTCAATGTTCGGTGCGACAGTCCTCGTGCCGTTGTTGGTTGGTTTAAATCCTGGGGTTGCGTTATTTACCTCGGGTGTCGGCACGTTGCTCCACATGCTGATTACCCGTGGGAATATTCCGGCTTATATGGGCTCAAGTTTTGCCTTCATTATTCCGATGACGTCATTGATGAAAACGCTGGGTTATCCTGGGGTCGCACAGGGAATTATCTCTGTTGGTCTGGTTTACCTTGTGGTCGCAGCTATCGTGACCTTTATTGGGACACGTTGGATTGATCGCTTGTTCCCAGCGGAATTAGTTGGGCCAATCATTGTGGTGATTGGCTTGAGTTTGGCTGGTTCAGCGGCTAGTTCAGCCACGATGTTAAATGGGAAATATGATTGGAAAATCTTTGTGGTGGCGTTGATCACATTGCTTGGGACAATTGCCTTTAACATGTTTCTCAAAGGTTTCTTAGGCCTATTATCAGTCCTATTAGGGATTATTTTTGGTTACATTGTCGCGTTGGTCTTTGGGTTGGTTGATTTATCACCAGTTGCTGCCGCACATTGGTTCCAATTACCAGATTTTGAAACGTTTATTGGCAAAGATGGTTTTCAGCTCTATCCTGCCGCCGTTTTGAGTATGGCACCGCTTGCTTTAGTCACCTTGTCTGAACATTTGGGTCACTTGATGGTGTTGTCAAAAGTGACGGGACATGATTTCTTTAAAAACCCTGGCTTGAAGCGTACCTTAGCTGGTGATGGAACGGCTTCAATTGTTGCGGGGTTAGTTGGTGGACCGGCGGTCACGTCTTATGGTGAAAACATTGGCGTGATGCAATTGAGTCGTGTTTATTCCGTTTGGGTTATTGGTGGTGCTGCCGCCTTTGCTGTTGTTTTCAGTTTCATTGGTAAATTATCAGCTTTGATTTCAACGATTCCAGGTGCGGTAACTGGTGGTGTCGGCTTTGTGTTGTATGGTGTCATTGCGGCAGCTGGTTTGCAAGTCATCGTTGATAACAAAATTGATTACACGCAGAAGCGCAATTTGATGATTGCAGCGCCAATATTAGTGATTGGTATTGGTAATTTCCATTTGCAACTTGGACCACAAGTTGATTTTTCTGGTGTGGCGATTGCAACATTGTTAGGGATTATTTTGAATTTAACGTTGCCAAAAGTGGCGGCGAGTGAAAAGTAACAAGTGGGTCACCACTTGTTTTTTTTATCACAAAAAACGCGATATTTAAGGCAAAATAGCGACTGGGTTGCGTTGAAGAAACCGCTGGGTTAAGTGATGATGAACCGATAGGTGAAATTATGAGGCCACGCGCAATTTTTTGGTTGAGCAGGACTATGCCTAGATATATCTCTATTATGTTGGTTATAATAGCGTTAAAAAATTGATAATTCTTCTT
>NZ_CBDKZH010000079.1:0-5947 GCF_965300815.1 Leuconostoc sp. | reverse complement strand
CCTTATTATTAGTAATAAATTACAATCATACACCAGTAATCGACTAAACGCACGTTATTATCATTTTTCTATCATAAAAAAGCTATAACAACTGATTAACAGTTGTTATAGCTTTTTTAGTCTCTTAAACCTGTTGCGCTTGATATTGCGCTGCTTCTTCAGGTGTGGCCAACACAAAATGGCCTGGGTTCACTTCAATCATGTCACGTGTTTTACCGTCAGTTTCGATACTTGTATCGTATTCCAACGGTTGACGCGCCTTTTCCACTTCTGGATCAGGCACCGGAATGGCTGAAAGCAAACTCTTCGTATAAGGATGCAATGGGTGATTATAAACCGCGTCCGCAGACCCGATTTCAAGCAACTTACCCCAGTGCATGACCCCGATACGATCAGAAATATACTTCACCATTGACAAGTCGTGCGCGATGAAGAGATATGTCAGTGAATGCTTCTTCTGCAATTCCTTCATCAAGTTCACAACTTGTGCTTGAATTGAAACGTCCAACGCAGAGATTGGCTCATCGGCAATGATGAACTTCGGATCAACCGCTAACGCACGGGCAATCCCGATACGCTGACGTTGGCCACCTGAAAATTCATGAGGATAACGGGTGGCATGATCTTTGTTCAAACCAACCAAATCCAACAATTCTTGCACTTTTTGGTCACGTTCAGCCTTTGAACGCGCCAGCTTGTTCACGTCAATTCCTTCAGCAATAATGTCACGCACTTTCATACGCCCATTCAAACTCGCCTGTGGATCTTGGAAAATCATTTGCGCATCCTTACGGAATTCCGCTAATTGCTTCCCCTTCAACTGCGTGACATCTTTTCCTTGGAATAAAATATCACCAGCTGTTTGTTCATAAATCTTTAAAATTGTGCGACCAATCGTGGTCTTACCAGAGCCTGATTCACCAACCAGGCCAAAAATTTCACCTTCGTAAATGTCAAAGCTCACATGATCAATTGCGCGTACTTCATTGGCCTTGCCTTGGTTAAAATACAACTGCAGATCTCTTAGCTCAACTAACTTCTTTGGTGCTTCTTCAGTCATGATTAAGCCTCCTGTCCTTGCATTTCTTGCCAACGATCCCAACGCTTTTGAATTTGCGCTGGTGGCGTGACCTTTGGTGCACGTTCATCTAACAACCATGTGGCCGCATAGTGCGTGTCACTCACTTTGAAGAATGGTGGTTCTTCTTTCAAATCAATCGCTAAGGCGTAAGCATTACGCGGTGCGAATGCATCACCCTTAGGTGGTTCCAACAAATCTGGTGGTGTGCCTGGAATGGCTTCTAACGTCCCAACTTCAGTATCAGTTGTTGGCATTGAATTTAGCAAGCCCCATGTGTAAGGGTGTTGTGGATTAAAGAAGATTTCATCCACAGTACCATATTCCACAATCTTACCCGCATACATCACGGCAACACGATCAGCCATACCAGCCACGACACCCAAATCATGGGTGATGAAAATAATTGAACTTGATGTTTCACGTTGCAATTTTTTCATCAATGTCAAAATTTGCGCTTGAATCGTCACATCCAAAGCAGTCGTCGGCTCGTCGGCAATCAAAATTTCCGGATCAGCAGCCAACGCAATGGCGACCACGGCACGTTGCCGCATCCCACCAGACCATTGGTGTGGGTAATCGTTGATGTGTTCTTCGGCGTTAGGAATCCCAACCCCTTTCATCAACTCCAACGCGCGGGCTAGCGCGTCTTCTTTTTTCATCTCACGATGCTTCATGAGTGGTTCAGCAATCTGCATCCCAATCTTCATCGTTGGATCCAAACTTGTCATTGGATCTTGGAAAATCATAGCAATTTCGTTACCACGCACTGATTGCCATTCTTCTTCTGTCAAATCGAGCAAATTACGGTCTTTAAACAACAGGCGTGAATTATCAGGAATGCTAGCATTCTTGGCGTTCAAACCCATCAACGTCTTAGTCGTTACTGACTTACCAGACCCTGATTCACCAACAATCGCTAACGTTTCGCCCTTGTTTAGGTCAAACGATACATCACGAATCGCTTGCACTGTCCCAGCATACGTGTTGAAGTTCACGTGCAAATTTTCAACTCTTAATATCGGATTACTCATTCTCTTGCACACCTCTTAATCTTCACTCGCACGTGGGTCAAATGCATCACGCAAGCCATCACCCAACAAGATGAAGGCCAACGAGATCAATACCAACACAGCTGAAGGAATTAATACTTGATAAGGATAGAATTGCAACATTGATTGCGCATCCGCAATCAATGATCCCAATGATGCTGTTGGTGGCTTCACACCCAAGTTAATGGCTGACAAAACCGCTTCAAACATAATCGCACTTGGCACAGTCATCATGATTTGCACAATGATCGTACCGGCCATGTTTGGAATCAAATGCTTCACCGCAATTTTAAATGAGCTTTCACCTAATGACTTTGCAGCCAATACATAATCACGTTCTTTTAAGGACAACGTCATGTTACGGACTTGACGCGCCATGCCTAACCAACCAGTCATAGCAATTGCCAAGATAATTGAGGCAATGCCACTACCAAACAACAAACCAAGCATTGTCACGATGATCAAGTTTGGAATTGATGACAAGATTTCAATGATACGTTGCATCGCGTTATCAACCCAGCCGCCTTTCCAGCCAGAGAAGACACCATATGCCACACCAATGACCAAGTCAATGAATGTTGCCACAATGGCCACTAACAATGAAATACGCAACCCAACAGTGACACGCTTTGCCATTGAACGACCAATGTTATCCGTACCTAAGATAAACTTTTCCCCATCCGGCACGCCTTGTTCGCTATAAGCGTTCGTCATCGTCGTGTCGCCAGGCGCCTTGATCTTACCATCCCAACCAGGAATTGGTAAACCAGAGTTTGGTGGTAAGTTCTTGTACACACCAACTTTATCAGAATTAAATGAATTGGCTGCCTTTTGTGGGACGAAAATATTCGATAACACGGCAAAAGCCAAAATAATAATTAAAAACCACATGGATACAACCGCAAGCTTGTTAAGCTTGAGGCGACGCCAAGCATCTTGCCAAAATGACAAGGCTGGCTTTGAAATATGTTCGTTGGCATCAGAGCTTTGTGCGCCAACGATGACAAAATCTTCAGTATTTGCTGCCATCATAAGCCTCCTTATTGCAAACGAACACGTGGATCAACGATCGCCGTGAGCACATCTGTAATCAAAATCATCAACATCAACATTGCCGCATAGACAATGGTTGTGCCCATGATAACCGGAAAGTCTTTTGATGGAATAGACAACACGAACTGTTGTCCAATACCAGGAATCGAAAAGATTTGTTCAATCAATGTTGATCCCGTTAACAAACCAGCCGCCATTGGCCCGATTAATGTCAAAACTGGAATCATTGAGTTACGGTAAGCGTGCTTGTTAACGATTTCCTTCTCACTCAACCCTTTGGCCTTCGCCAATTGCACATAATCAGAACTCAATGATTCAATCATTTCTGAACGCACAAAGCGTGTTGTAATCGCTGCTGGACTTACCGCCAAAGCAATTGTTGGCAAAATCGTTTGTGAGAATGAATCACCCCAACCAGAAACGGGGAAAAGTGGCCACTTGAAGCCAAAAAGGTACACGAGGACAATTCCCAAAATGAAACTTGGCACTGAAATACCTAACGTTGACAAAATACCCAATGTGCCATCAATTTTATTGTTCTTGTTACGTGCTGACACAGCACCCATGATCAAACCAGCAATCACACCGACAACCAAGGCTTGCGCCCCAAGTGCTGCCGAAACAGGTAATCGTTGCCCAATCAACATGCTAACCGGTTGGTTTTGATATTGGAATGAAATACCAAAATCACCATGTGCAACCCCAACCAAATAATTCAGATATTGTTGCCACAATGGCAAATCTAGCCCATAGGTTGTCTTCAACTGCGCCAAAGCTTCTGGCGTCAGCTTCGGGTTGTTAAACGGCGTTCCTGGCATGATTTGCATCAAGAAGAACGTCGCTGTAATGACTAGAAATAGCGTGAAGACGAGCCAACCTAGTCTTTTGAGAATATATTTCCACATAATTATGATTTCCTATAATGAACAAAATAAGAATTAACTTGCGTCAATCCTTATTTGTTATTGCGTATATTTAATGATACCAGCTTTTACTTCTTAACGGCGAATTTCCAGTCTTGGTTCAATCCTGTTGAGTTAAAGATGATACCTGTCACCTTAGGATTTTGGAGTGAGTAACCTGAACGGAAGTAAAGTGGGTTAAAGTTGCTGTCCTTGAACAAGTCAGCTTCAGCCGCCTTATAGTCGTTATCACGTGCTTCTTGCTTCAAAGCGTCAGTTGTTTCGGCCTTGTTAACAGCGTCTGTATAAGGTACGTTCTTGAATTGACCGTTGTTGTATGAAGCACCATCCTTGAACAAGTCATAGAATGTTGAGCCTTCAGGATAGTCACCACCCCAAAGTGAAACAACAACATCAAAGTTTTGTGTTTGTGAGTCCTTCAAACGTTGTTGGAATGGCACAAACTTTTCTTCGACCTTAAGACCAGGCAAAGCCTTTTCCCATGAACCTTGGAGGTAATCCAATGTTGTCTTAGCAGCTGGTGAGTCAGCATCTGACGTGATTGTCAATGTAGCATTTGATGCACCAACTTCTTGCAAACCTTGCTTGAACAATTCAGCGGCCTTTTGAGGATCATATGTGTAACCAGGCGCAACATACTTGGCCAAGTCTTCACCAGTAGCTGTCTTAGCCAAACCAGTTGGGACCAAACCAGTAGCTGGTGATGAAATACCAGCAGTTACTTGATCAGTCAATTCCTTACGGTTAGTTGCCAAGTTCAAAGCTTCACGGATCTTAGCGTTAGCCAAGAACTTGTTCTTACCTGTTTGGTTATATTCCAAATAAGCTGTTGTGGCTTCCGGTGTCTTCACGACATCCTTGTTGTTTTTGTTAGCCTTGTACAATTCAGGTGTGTTTGAAATTGAAACACGATCAATCTTGCCTTGCTTGTACAATTGCACAGCTGTTTCAGGCTTTTGAACCACTTGCACGTCAATTTCTTTTGTCTTGACGTTCTTAGCATCCCAGTAGTTGTCGTTCTTCACCAGCTTGAACGTGTTGTTTGTACCGTTCCAACCTTGAACCTTATATGGACCAGAGTACAATGCTGTATCTGAAGTTGTCGCGTACTTCTTGCCTTCCTTGTTCACAAAGCTTTCCTTTTGTGGCATGAAGTTCGCAAACGTCAACAAGTATTCAAATTGTGGCATTGGGCGTTCCAACTTGAATGTCAACGTGTTGCCCTTAGCAGTGACACCAAGTGAATCAACAGCGGCCTTACCAGCTGCAATCTTATCAGCGTTTTCAACACCAGATGCTAAGTAAGCATATTGTGATGCTGTCTTTGGATTCACGATACGTTGCCAAGTGTAAACGAAGTCTTGGGCTGTCAACTTTGAACCGTCAGACCACTTCAAGCCATCCTTCAATTCAACGGTATAAGTCAAACCATCGTCAGAGTGCTTAACTGACTTCGCCAATTCAAGTTGTGGCTTACCTTTGGCATCCACACGCATCAAGTTGGCACCAGAGTTACCAATGATCGTACCTGAGTACGTATCGGTATTCTTAGAAATGTCCAATGTTTGAATAGGTGTTGGCAATTGGAATGACAAGTTCTTGCTATTATCTGATGAACCGCCCCAAAGACCAGCAGCACGTGTACCACCACCGACAACGACTACAGCAGCCGCTCCAAGGGCTACCTTCTTCCATGTTTCCATAGCATATATCCTCCCGAGATATAAAGGTTTGTGTTTTAAATTCTTTATTAACAGATATTAGTATACCATGTGCTTTTCTCATGTTCAACTAATTATTTGTTTTTTTTTTGAAATTATGGGTTTTAACACATTTTTATG
>NZ_CBDKZH010000078.1:0-6103 GCF_965300815.1 Leuconostoc sp. | reverse complement strand
AAATTTATTTTAGCACTCGTTAAATAAGAGTGCTAAATTTAATTGTCATTTAATCTTGACCTGGTATACTAGAGGTAAGCTATAGAAAGGAAAGTATCGTGCATTTGAGCGGTACACTTAGTAATTATGGCATCACAAGACCCATTTGGATTTGGAAATATTAATTTTGATGATATGATGCGCGCCATGAATGAACAAATGCAGGCCGCACAAAATGGTCAACAAGCCAACTTTGGCACCCAACAAAAAAATAAAAAAGATAAACAAAATAATCGCCCAACACTACTCGACGAATTTGGAATTAATTTAACACAACAAGCCCGTGACGGTAAGTTAGATCCAGTTATCGGTCGTGATAGCGAAATCGCCCGCACCATCGAGATATTAAATCGTCGTACCAAAAATAACCCTGTGCTGATCGGGGAACCAGGTGTTGGTAAAACAGCTGTTGTTGAAGGACTCGCCCAAGCAATTGTGCACAATAAAGTCCCTGAAAAATTGCAGTCAAAAGAGATTATCCGACTTGACATGTCTGCCCTCGTGCAAGGCACGGCAATGCGTGGTCAGTTTGAAGCGCGGATGCGTCAATTGATGCAAGAAGTCGCCGACAATGACGACATCATTTTGTTTATTGACGAAGTGCATGAAATCATGGGTGCCGGTAATGCCGAAGGTGGTATGGATGCTGGTAACATCCTGAAGCCCGCTTTGGCACGTGGTGAATTCCAATTAATTGGCGCCACGACTTTAAATGAATACCGTAAAATCGAAAAAGATGGCGCGATTGCCCGTCGGTTCCAACCTGTACAGGTCAACGAACCTTCAATGGCTGCCACCATTAAGATTTTAGAAGGGATTCAGCAACGTTACGAAGATTACCACCATGTTGTCTACACAGATGAAGCGATTGCTGCCGCGGTATCCTTATCGGACCGCTACTTACCAGAACGCTTCTTGCCAGACAAAGCGATTGATTTAATTGATGAAGCTGGTTCACGGAAGAATTTGTCCATGAAAATTGCTGATCCTAAAGCGATTCAGGCTAAAATCGACTCGGCCGACAAGCTCAAACAAGCAGCAATCGATCAAGAAAACTTTGAGAAAGCTAGCTATTGGCGTGATCAAGTCAACCAACTCGAATCGCAAAAAGCACAAGTTGAAGCACACCCAGAAATGTTTAAGCCACAAGCTGTCACTGAACAAGATATCTTAACAATCATCGAGGATAAAACTGATATTCCGGTTGGTAACCTAAAGGATAACGAAGCCAACCAGCTCCGTGAATTGGATGCGCATTTGTCAGCCCATGTCATTGGTCAAGATGCGGCCGTACAAACTGTGGCGAAAGCTATTCGTCGTAATCGTATTGGTTTGACCAAGTCCGGTCGCCCAATTGGGTCATTCCTCTTTGTCGGCCCAACCGGCGTTGGTAAAACTGAATTAGCCAAGCAATTGGCCAAAGAAATGTTTGGCAGCAAAGACGCTTTGATTCGTTTTGATATGTCAGAGTATATGGAAAAGCATGCGGTATCGAAAATGATTGGTGCCCCTGCTGGTTATGTGGGCTATGAAGAAGCTGGTCAACTAACCGAACAAGTCCGTCGTCGGCCTTATTCCCTCGTTCTCATTGACGAAGTGGAAAAGGCACATCCAGATGTGATGAATATGTTCTTACAAATTTTGGATGATGGCCGTTTGACCGATGCCCAAGGGCATGTCGTTAGCTTTAAAGATACAGTGATTATCATGACGTCAAACGCTGGCTCTACAGATACTGGGAACACGCCAATGGGCTTCAACCAAGTTGATGCCCAAAGTAAGTTACTCCAACGTTTGGAAAATTATTTCCGCCCTGAATTCTTAAATCGTTTTGATGATATTGTGGAATTCGATCAATTGACGCAAGACCATCTCTTAACAATCGTTGACTTACTGTTAGCCGATATGAACGCTAATTTGGCAGATAATCAACTCCACGTCACGGTAAGCGACGCTGCAAAGCAACAACTTGCCAAGTTGGGTTACAATCCAGCCTTAGGTGCGCGGCCACTACGTCGTGTCATTCAAGATCAAATTGCCGATCAACTGGCTGATTATTATCTATTACATCCTGAAAGTACTAATTTGTACGCTGATTGGGATGCTGAAACAAATCAAATTATTATTTCCGAAGAAGCCTACGTCAAGGCATAAGAAAAGCACGTTCTCGTTTGAGAACGTGCTTTTTTATAGGCTGCCAAGAAAGGTTAATTGTGACGATTTGGCCATCGCCTCCGGATTGGAACCCGGTAGGCCAACCGGTACCGCCACCCCTAATTGGTCATAATAAGCTTGCCAATAGGCCGAAATATCATGGGTCGCATCATGAAAACGTAACGGCTGTGGTTCAAACGGTAATTTATCACCAAAGGCAACTTCAACCAATTCAGAACAATACAGTCCCGCACCATTTGGATAGAAGGTGGCATTATACGGTTGCCCAAGATACGTTTTCGCACGCGCAATGACCGTCGCGACATCATCAACTTGTGGGCGATAAACATCCGGCTGACCAAATTCCGCTTGGAATTGCGCCAAATCCTGCATGGCCACACCATAGCGCGGACTCGCATGAATAACAGTCTGGTCATCCACAGCAATGCCAACATGCACATAAGTTCCCGTCGAAGCAGCAATAGCTTCATCCATGGGTTCATGTTGATTTTTGATAAACAGTAAATCCCCAGCTTGTAATGCCATGCTTATCCCTCTGCTATTTGTGCTGTTATTGCCAAACAGGACTCATCAAATGTGTTTCTTCTGGCTTTGGTCCAACTGCAAAGCTCAACAGTTCAACTGACAGTAATTCAGAAATGCGCTTTAAGTAACGTTGGGCATTTTCTGGCAATTCATCAAATGATTGTACACCTGTAATATCTTCGTCCCAACCAGGCAATGTTTCGTAATTCACATCAAGCCCTTCAAACCATGTATCAGATGCTGGGAAATGATGAATTTCTTCACCCTTATACGTGTAAGATGTCGCAATCTTCAATTCTTTCAAACCAGACAAAACGTCAAGTGAATTGATTGCCAACTTTGTCAAACCAGACACTTGAACAGCGTGACGCAAAGCGACGGCATCTAGCCAACCAATACGACGTGGACGCTTTGTGACCACACCATATTCATGACCAACTTCACGAACATGATCAGCAATATCATCATGTAATTCTGTTGGGAATGGTCCTTCACCAACACGTGACGTGTAGGCCTTAATCACGCCGACCACATCTTGGATTTGGTTAGGGCCAACACCGGCCCCGTTCATCACACCACCGGCTGTTGGGTTTGAACTTGTGACATAAGGATATGTGCCATGATCCACATCAAGCATGATACCTTGCGCACCTTCAAAGACAACGCGCTTGTTCTTATCCATGAGTTGCCCCAATAGATAAGAAGTATCCGTGACATAAGGTGCCAATTGACGACCATATTCAACATAAGTTGAATAAATCGTATCGTAATCAAGTGCTTCTTCGCCATACAACTTTGTCAATTGCGCATTTTTGAATGGCAAATATTCTTGCAAAAGCTTGGCAAAGACTTCAGGATCAACCAAGTCAGCCATTCGGATGCCGACACGTGAAATTTTATCCGTGTAAGCTGGTCCGATACCCTTCTTTGTCGTGCCGATACGGTTATTTGATGATGATTCTGCTGCTTTATCAAGCGCAATGTGATAAGGCATGATGACATGCGCGCGATTTGAAATACGCAAATTATCAACTGAAATGCCCTTTGATTGCACTTCAGCAATTTCAGCCAACAAGGCTTCCGGATTAACCACCACACCGTTACCAATAACTGCTAGTTGCCCCTCAGTTAAGATACCAGAAGGCAAAGCTGACAATTCAAACTTTGTGTCACCATGCCAGATTGTGTGACCTGCGTTATTGCCGCCTTGATAGCGGACAACAGCATCTGCGTCTTCCGCAAAAAAGTCAACAATCTTTCCCTTACCTTCATCGCCCCATTGCGAACCGACAACAATTACACCAGACATATATTTTTCTCCTAGAACACCAACAGCTGCTTTCAGACGGGATAGGTTTGTCGGAGAAAACCATGTGATTCAAAATCGACAGGGTTTGTTTGCACCTATCCGTGAGTGTCCCTCTGCGGATGTCCATTTTATATTTTAGTAAAACACGAACATTATGTATTACAACGCCTTTTACTAAACCATTTTACCATACAAACCTTCATAACGATAGTGTTAATTTCACAAAGCAACTGGAGCCAACATTAACGCTTTTAATGCTAATCGTTTAGCTCTCGCAGTGCCACACTATAATAACGTGTTGGCGACTCCCCCACCGATAAATCGTGCAATTGACACGCAATTTCGGTTAGTGCGTCGGCTAATAGGTCAAATAATTGCTCCGCAAAATTTTCCAGTGTTGGGACAATCTGATCAAACGGTTGCACGTTATTGAGCAACTGACCATGAAACGGTGCAATACTGTCAGCAATAACGGCCTCAATGTCTTCAAATTTCAAGGTAAATTGCTCAACTGTTGGTCGTATTTCTAAGATTAATTCCCAAGTATGAGGGTGCTCGGCCCCTAGAACGCCCTGCCAACGCACAGCATGACTGGCGTTAATGAAAGTCCGTAGTTTGTAAGTATAGCTTTTTTGTCGCATCAGCCTATTTTTTCTCTTTCTTTGTTAACCGAAAATCTGACCGAATAATGGCCCTAATTTCTGCCATTTCGGTGCTGAACTTTTTTGTTTGCCAATTCGCACGCGTTGTCGTCGCATTAATGATACCAACTAACCGAATCACCGTATTGAGTCCATTATACAGCGGCAACGTCAACAGCATGGGCCATTGTTTCAGATAATAGCGCCGTTCGGTCTCAAATTTTGCCAGTAACTGTAACGCACTCCAGTAGTTCAAGAAACCAAACACCACATAGAGCAAATACATCATCATCAGGGACAGGCCGACTACTACGGGGGAATAACCCAAGTAAACCAACATGCCTAACCCAATCATCCAAATCAAACGGGGGAAGACAAACGTGTGGTCAACCATCAATCGACCAATCATAAAATGACTAAAAAATTGATAAAGATTAAGTTTTTGTTGTAGAAAATTTTGAGCCACTTCAATTTGACCACGTTGCCATCTTTGTCGTTGTAAATAGAGCGCTTCAAGCCCAGAAATTGGTTCAACATAAAAAATAGCATCCACCACAAACCCAATGCGTTTACCCAAGCGATAACGCAACTGAAAAGTCATATCCGTGTCTTCACCAATCGTATCGACATTATACATATACGTTTGCACCAGTACTTCGCGACGAAAGGCCGAAAAGGCCCCTGACATCGTAAAAAGCCGGTCATTTTGATTCTCGATACTACGTCCTGACAAAAACGCTTGGGCATATTCAACATATTCGTTACGTTGCAATAATTTTAGGCACTTGTTTTGGGTCCCTTCAATGGCCGATTTCTGAGTCAGAATTGTCCCCGTGGCAGCATCCACCTGTTTGTTATTTTCAAAATAAAGTACCATGTTAAACAACGCTGATGGTTCTAACCAGCCGTCGGTATCTAAATTCATAATATAGCTACCCATGCTATTATAAATCGCCGCATTCAACGCTCTGGCTTTACCAGCATCGGTATTCATCCATTGCAGCCGTAGTTCTGGAAAATCAGCCTGAGCTTGATGAAAGACTTGAAAGCTATTATCCGTACTATGATTATTGGCCTCAAAAATTTGAATCAATGCTTTCGGTTAAGACGATGCGGCAATTGAAGCAATACAGTGATAAAGCGTATCGCCGGAATTATAGACTGGCAACACAATTGAAATCATCGGCAATTTTAAAGGCACTTGGTACGCCTGACTTGATTTGATGGTACGTTGGAGCCGAAAAGCATGCTGGCTAGCAGGCAGAATTTCAACGACAATTGGAATCAATAACCAAGTAAACCAGAAACCAATTTGATAGATAAATTGATGTATATAAAGTGCCATAGCCTATCGTAACTTTTTGAACAGGCGATTAACGAGCTGCCCCTTCGTAAAGACAAGGTAGTAAAGTAT
>NZ_CBDKZH010000077.1:0-6130 GCF_965300815.1 Leuconostoc sp. | reverse complement strand
GCATGATTAAAAAACAAATCCTGGTGGTTGAAGACGATCAAACAATTCAACGGGTAGTCAAACAGACGTTGGTGACAGCGGGGTTTGAAGTTACCCAAGCTTTTGATGCGCACACGACGCAAGCCCAGCTGTTGGCCACGTTGCCAGATTTACTGACATTGGATTTGGGGCTACCAGATGAAGATGGGGTGGCCTTACTCAAAAAAATTCGGCTAGCCAGCCATGTGCCAGTACTTGTCCTGACTGCACGTGATCAAACCCAAGATAAGCTAACGTTATTTGAGATTGGCGTGGATGATTATGTGACCAAACCATTTGAACCACTTGAACTCGTAGCACGTGTCCGCGCTATTTTATCACGTACCTACGCCACAACGGGTGTCGGGAAGGGACAATTGCAATGTGGTGAACTCACGGTTGACCTTGACGCGCAAACGGTGCTGCGATCAACTGAGGTGATGCATTTGTCTCTAAAGGAATATGCGTTATTAAGTGTCTTCATTCAACATCCCCCAAAAAGTCTTATCCTATGCGGTCTTACTTCGTAATATTTGGGGGACCCATCTACTGCAGGGACAAAATGATACCTTGCGGGTAACTGTCGCCCATTTAAGACGGAAAATAGGAACCAATGCAGGGCAACAATACATTGGTACCGATGTCGGGGTGGGTTATCGCTGGCTGTCCCCAGTGATAATGCATGCATTATTGGAACAGTAGGTCGTCAGCTACTGTTTTTTTCTGCTATTTTTACGGGCAAAGTTTGAGTTTCGTAGGCATTTTAGGTAATATGGTATAAGTAATTAAGCAACTATAATGTCAAAAGTAAAAAGTGGGTAGCTACATGTTAGACGAATCAAAGCCATACATGGTCCGTGCAGAAGGCTTAACAAAAAATTTCCAACTTTATGCCAATCAAACCGAGAAGTTGAAGTCAACTTTTATGGGGAATCGTGCTGAAGCTAATTTTTGGGCGTTGCGCGGTTTGTCGTTTGAAATACAAGCTGGGGATGTGGTTGGTATTGTCGGAACGAATGGCTCGGGAAAATCAACGTTGCTCAATATTTTGAGTGGTGTCATCCCGCAAACATCAGGCTTGCTAGATTTAAATGGGACGATTGGTGTTGTCGCCATCAACGAAGGGTTGAATTGGGAACTGACAGGACGTGAAAATATTCGACTTAAACAACTGATGATGGGTAAGTCAAATGAAGAAATCACGCGAGCAATGCCTGAAATTATTGATTTTTCAGAACTGGGTGAATTCATTGATCAACCAGTGAAGGATTATTCAAACGGTATGCGTGCGAAGTTAGGCTTTTCAATCGTGACGCACAATGATCCGGATATCTTAATTGTCGATGAAGCCTTGTCCGTTGGTGATCAAAACTTCTCAAATAAGGCATTAGGTAAGATTCGCGAGTTTATTGCCCAAGGGAAAACCATTTTTTTCGTATCGCATGATTTAAAACAAGTGCGTGAGTTTACCAACAAGGTGATGTGGATCCAATATGGTGAAATGCGTGATTTTGGCGAAACAGAAACCATTGCTGATGAGTATGAAGCCTTTACACGTGAGTTGGACAAAATGACCGAACAAGATCGTGAACGGTATGTACGTAAGCAAAAGCAAAATCAACAATTATTTACGATTGATCAACTGCGTGACCGCCTGACTGAAGAAGGCATGACGGAACCAGAAATTAAACGTATCACAAAATTACGAAGTTTCGAAGGATTCAGCCGACTCAGTTTATATAGCACGTTAATTGTGCTATTAGGTTTGATGGGCGCGGTCGTTTACTTTTCGATGATGGGTAGGTAAGCAGGATGTTTGTAATAATTGAATCAATTTTTCAATTGATTGCTGAACAAATCAGTCATCTGGGGATGACGATTAAATTAGCAATCTATGATACGAAGGCCAATAACGCCCACAAATATTTGGGTTCACTTTGGGAAGTCCTTGATCCACTATTTCAAGTGATGACGTATGCCGTCAT
Organism: Leuconostoc sp.; assembly: GCF_965300815.1. Lineage (NCBI taxonomy): Bacteria > Bacillati > Bacillota > Bacilli > Lactobacillales > Lactobacillaceae > Leuconostoc > Leuconostoc sp. Next base: position 4,127 of record NZ_CBDKZH010000077.1, on the reverse strand, counting down.
TTTTGGTGGTGGCTTTCGCACAACGGCACCAGTGGCGGGGATGCCATATTTTGTCTGGATGTCTGTTGGTTTTTCGGCTTGGTATCTAGTTAACCAAGGGTTTTCTGATACGATTCGCTCAATCCAAACTCAGATTTTCATGGTACGCAACGTGAAGTTTCCGGCTTCGGTATTGCCAACGATTCGCATTATCCAAGTTTTTCCAGCCGTGTTATCGATTTCAGCTGTGGCTGGCATAAGTATGTTCTTGACCGGGAATTTCCATCCTAATTTGTACTGGCTGCAATTTATCTACTATTTTATTGCCGCGATGATTATGCTGTTTTTCTTAGGTATCTTCAGTGCAACAATTAATATTTTGATTCCTGATTATGATTTGGCGATTCGACAAGTGTTACGGTTACTATTTTTCGTTTCCGGTGTCTTATTTCCACCGGCACCAGGAAACTTCTTTAATAATGTGATTTACTGGATTTCACGTGTCAATCCGTTCTATTATATCGTTAATGGTTGGCGGGAAACTTTTTTGACAAATCAATGGTTCTGGGATTCACCTTATTTGATGGCGATGTTTTGGCTAGAAATTGCCTTATTCGCTGTTATTGGCACGCATCTCTATCTCAAGTTTAAAGATCAATTCATTGATTTTATTTAATTCAATTTTTAAGAGGAATATTATGACCAATAAAAACGTAACGGCTGCCATTGTAACCTACAATCGTGTGGATTTGCTTAAAGAATCTTTGTCAGCGGTTTTAAATCAAACGGACTATTTAAACCATGTGATTGTCGTCAACAACAAGTCAACGGATGGAACTGCTGAATACTTGGCAACGGTGACTGATCCAAGAGTGATCGTCTATAATTCTGAAGAGAATTTGGGCGGCGCTGGTGGTTTTAATAAGGCCGTGCGCTTATTTGCTGAGGAAACGCAAGATGATTATGTTTGGTTAATGGATGATGATACCATTGCTGAACCTGATGCACTAAAATACTTGGTTGATTTCATTACAGAAAATGACCATGTTGGCTTTGTTAACTCAGTTGTGCGTTGGGGAAGTCGTGATGGACATCCATCTTGGATGAATGTCCCTGCACCACGTGGCTTTACTTGGCAATACCACATGAATCTGGCTAATCCAGGAATCGAAGTTGTGAATTCAACTTTTGTTTCGGTCCTATTTTCTCGCAAAACGGTAGCCATGGTTGGGTTACCCCAAAAAGAGTATTTCATTTGGGGTGATGATATGGAATATACGAACCGGATTGCTGACGTTAATCGTGGCTATACTGTTTTGAAGTCAATTGTGGTGCACAAATCAAAAGAAAACACGATGCCTGGTGACATTGTCCGTGAACAAGACGACTCACGACTTTGGCGTTATAATTACGAGTATCGTAACCGCGTGTTAACCGCTCGCCGTGTGTCAAAGCGTGAATGGTTACGTACAGTTGTCAATGCGCTACGTCATGATTTGCGTATGGTGCTGTTTGGTGGCCATGTCAAATACCGTTGGCAAAAGGCTAAAATGATTGTGAGCGGGACAGTTCGTGGCATCAAGTTTAATCCAGATATTGAATATGTTGCGGGTTTACGTGATTACGATGTGCGTTCGATCAACAAACTACTCCGTGCGCGTTATTTGTCTGATCCACAAGCCATTATCACGCTTGACCAAGATATTGATTTTATCGAAAACTACACTTATGAGGATTTCTTGAATAAAACACCTGAAGCTGATAAGTATATTGCACAAATTAAAGCAGCGCAAGAAGCAGCTAAAAATACAGATACTGACAAGCAATAAAATTGGGGTCAAGACACGACACAGTTGTTAGTGTATGAAATGTTTGGGTACACCTTGAGATAATGATATGGAGACCAATATGGCTAAAAGGTATTTGATTTCAACCGCCGGCTATCCAAACTTTGGTGATGAACAGATTGTTCGCACTTGGTTAAAATTTTATCGAGAAAATTTTCCCGACGACCAATTAATTTTAGATGTGCCTTTTCCAGCCCGGGCGAGTTTTCTTTTTCAGGACGAATTGCCGCATGTGCAGTTCGTAGACACGATTTGGAATTTAGTCTACTTAGCTCATGATCAGCAATTAACTCTGGAAAACGAATCAGAAGTGTCAGCTATTTTACACGGTGGGGATCCGAGAAACAATGTCCCGATTGCGGCACTATTCGATAGTGATGTGATTCATCTTTTAGGTGGTGGCTACTTTTCTACCGCATACCAGGAATTTTCTTATACGTATTTGTTTTTCATGTTACTGGCGTTGGTTAAGCGTGATCGACCAGATACCCAGCTCTATGCTACTGGTTTAGGTGTGACGCCGATTACTGACGATATTGCGGCAAATTTAGCGCGCTATACCGGAGTGTTTTCATATATAGGTGTGAGAGACAGAGCAAGTACGGTTGTGGCCTGTACAACCTATGAATATGATGACGTCGTGATGGCACCAAAATTCGAGGCCATTAAACAAGATGATCGGCCAGATAATCCAGATGTTTTATTGATGATTCAGCCCTTTAAGCAGGATACGCAACAGGAAAAATTCATCCAATTATTGGTCGCTTATTTGCGACAACCCAGTCATCGTGATAAAAAAATTGGGATTGTTGAAGCGATGATTCCTGGTGATAACTGGTTATTTTATAGTGAAGCCTTACAAGATTATCCAGATATCCAACAACGGTTGACATTTTATGGTTTCTGGGATATTTGGCAACACGGCATACCCGTGAAAGCGAATCAAGAGTGGGTCACCACCAGGTTCCACTTTCATTTGATTGGTGCCTTACTCGGTTATCGTGGTACGGCAATTAATCCTGGTGATGATTATTATGATGTGAAACACCAATCGCTCGTGGACTTAGGGACTTCTTGGCAATATATTGATTTAGCAACGGCAACCAATGTCGCGATTAAACCAACGTTTCGTCAAATTGCTAAATTGAAATTAGCATGTGCGACACAGAAAAAAATAAAACGCATGAAGCAATTATTCATTGATGAGGGGCGTAACGTTTAAAATAGCCAGAGTGTTATCTATCAGGTCACGTCATGTTTTATACGAATTTAAACAAGGCAGGTATCTGCCTTGTTTTTTTATGGTAAATAACGGCCTTTTCTTGGCCTATCGTATGACACAAATCATGACGCTATTCGCGGTAGAATAGGACTTATGGTATAATGGGAAAGCATGTGATAGTGATACTATTCCGATACTTGAATCTTTGAGATACATAAAATGTCCTATACAAGGAGACCTAAACATGAAAGGCATTATCCTCGCCGGCGGTTCCGGCACACGACTATATCCCATTACCAAGGCTACTAGTAAGCAGTTGGTACCCATTTATGACAAGCCAATGATTTATTATCCCTTGTCAGTCTTGATGTTGGCGGCTATTAAAGAAATTTTGTTAATTTCAACACCAGAATATGTCGGCCAATTTAAAGCATTGTTTGGCGATGGTCATGACTTAGGCTTGAACATTGAATATGCCATTCAAGAAGAACCCCGTGGGTTGGCAGACGCCTTTATTGTCGGCGCTGATTTTATTGGTGATGACACGGTGGCGTTGGTCTTAGGCGATAACATTTTCTACGGCGCTGGTTTGTCCGAAAAACTACAAGCTGCGGCACAGAAAACCACTGGGGCAACCGTCTTTGGTTACCAAGTCCATGATCCCGAACGCTTTGGGGTCGTTGAATTTGATGATGACGGTAAGGCTTTATCCATTGTCGAAAAGCCAGAACACCCAAAGTCAAACTATGCCGTGACTGGTCTGTATTTTTATGATAATGATGTCGTCGAAATTGCTGCCAATGTGCAGCCTTCAGCCCGAGGGGAAATTGAAATTTCTGACATTAACCAAGCCTACTTGGACCGTGGTGATTTGGATGTTCAAGTGATGGGCCGTGGTTATGCTTGGCTAGATACAGGGACGCATGAATCTTTGCTCGAAGCGTCATCCTTTATTGCCACAATCCAAAAGCAACAAAACCTTAAAGTGGCATCACTCGAAGAAATTGCCTACCGAATGGGTTACATTGGTCTTGATCAACTCGAAGCTTTAGCGCAACCACTTAAGAAAAACGATTATG
>NZ_CBDKZH010000076.1:0-6292 GCF_965300815.1 Leuconostoc sp. | reverse complement strand
GAGGCGATGTTTGATTATTTACGTGACGAAGAAACAGTCCGCTTTATCACGGTGCCACCGGTAAAAACAGTGACGGAAGTCATTGAAAACAGTATTCAAAGTTATTTTATGCTGGATCCGATTGGAAAATGGGCGATTGTCTATGACCAAAAAATGATTGGGACGATTGATTTACGCCTCAATGAAGCGCACCGGCAAGCGGAAATCGGTTATGTTTTAAATAAGCGTTATTGGGGCCAAGGTATCATGCCAGAGGCGGCACAAGCCATTTTGGCGGTGGGCTTTGATCAGCTGCAATTAGTACGTATCTTTTCTGAACATGACACGCGTAACCCAAAATCAGGTCGGGTGATGACTAAAATTGGTATGCAGCAAGAGGGCGTGGCACTTAAATCACAGATTATTAAAGGTGAAATAGTAGATATGGTACATTATGCCATCACAGATACGCAATACAAGGTGTTGCAACAAGCAAAAAAGTCACAGGCAACCCTGTGACTTTTTGGTTAATCAATATATTTTGTGTCATCGTTGACTTCCCAAGGGGCGGTCATATCAATGTGATCGTAGTACAAGTGACCATGTAAGTGGTCGATTTCATGTTGGAAAACGATGGCAGGATAATCACGCAATTTAAGCGTCTTCGTTTCGCCTTGTTCATTTTGATAACGGACTGTGATCCGGTTAGCGCGGGGGACGAAACCAGGCACATCTTCGTCAACAGATAAGCAGCCTTCACCAACATCTAGGGCAGCACGCTTAACTGATTCTGAAATAATGACGGGGTTGAAGATTGTGCCCTTAAAGTAAGGTTCATCATCGCGTTCGTGGGGCTCCAATGAAGGAATCAACACAGCTGCCATTTGGAGTGATTCGCCAACTTGTGGGGCTGCTAAACCAACCCCTGGACGTAAACCGTACTTTTCGTTTTGTGCTTCATCTTGTGAGATCACCAAGTAGGTCATCATATCTTCCGCTAGTTGTGCGTGTTCTTCACTGAGTGGGAAAGGTACTTTCTCAGCAACTTGTCTGAGAACTGGCTCCCCATCACGTGTGATTTTATCCATTGTAAATCGAATTGTCATGTCTTTTCACCTCCATAATAGTATATCAAACTGAACAACAGGTTAAAACTCCTAAACGCGTTAGGCGGCGCAGTTTTATACCGATTTTTATTTTTTTGTGACACCAGCGTCGCCGTTAACGCCTTCTTCGATACCTGGATTCCACCAATCAACGTGGGCATTGGTACGTTGGGTACGTAAATTAAACAAATCAACAAGATCTTGCGGTGCTTGTTGCCAAGTGTAGTGGGTTTTCAATGCTGCGTGGGTGATAATGCGGTATTGTGTTGATGGAAAGAGACAACTAATAATCGTGAGTGTTGGCGCTTTGGTTGGATTAAGGACCGCAATGTCATTTTTAGTCACTGTGGTTTGGCCGGTAATCTCATAAACAAAAAGACCCGAAGCATTAGCTAAAATAACCGGCTCACCATTCAACCAGTTGGACCCTTTCAATTGGCCGTTTTGAATGTAGGGCCAATCGTGATTATTGGATTCTTGCAAAGCACTAAAGCCAGATTGGCCATCGTTGAAATTATGGCCAGCCAAGCCGTAGTTACCTTGACCCATAACAGGTTTTTGGGTACCGAGCGGATCGACTGCTGACCGATTGGCGTAATTGGCACCAGCATCTAAACCTTTATTTGAATAGGCATCGTTATAAATAGGGAGGAGAATAAAGCGGCTGGGGATGGCGACAAAACCTTGTTTTTCTAAGCCCTTTTGCGCTTGTCGCATGACCATTTTGGCAATCTGATCGCGCGAAGTCGCATCGTTTTTGGCTTGGCGCGCTTGTGCCTTTTGCCGCTGTTTTTGGAGCGTATTGAGCGTGTGGTCTTTGAGTTGGCCAACATTATTTTGGTAGAGATAGTCTAGCCCCAAGGTGATGCTGGTGACCAAACTCGCCATCATGAGTGCTTGATAAAACCACCGCAAGGATTGTTTTTTAGGACGATATCGCAAGTAAGCTAATCCAAAAACAAGCAATATCACAAGTCCAAATGTGAGACCCGCCAAGTATAGTGGGTGCCAATTCAAAATATTTAAAAGACCTTGTATCATCTGTTATGCCCTCATGATTAATTTGACTAGGTGTTAAAACTTGTCATCGTGTCGTTCAACACCTCCAAATCATTATACAAAGAAGCGCATTGATTTCATAGGTTTTCACACGCTGATACACGATCGCGACGCTATCATTAGCAGCCACTAATTGGTTGGCCGGTAAATCGGTTGCAAGGGGATGTATGTTACAATAATTTTAGCTAAGGATCGCTAAAATAGTGGCTGAAGCGGTAAAATAGAGATAAGTGATGAAAAATTTGAAAGATTGTAGAAAATAGAGTAATGAGTGAAAATTATACGTTACCTATCGATGGTAGTTGGACAGTTGAAGATATTGTGGCGGTATCTCATTTTATTGACAGCGTGTTAGCTGTTTATGAAACTGGGGTCGCTAAAGCCACATTACTGGCACGTTATGACGCATTTCGTGATGTGATGCCGGCAAAAAGTGAACAAAAGCGGTTCGATCGTGATTTTGAACGCCAAACAGGTCACAGCATTTATCAAACGATGAAACTGGCGCAAAACACGACCAAAGATCGGGTACGCGGATGACACTGAGCCAATTTGAAATTCAAGAAATTGACCAAACCGTCATGTTGTGGCTCGATGACGTGCGCCAACAAACCTTAGCGGCAATGACGCAGGAATTAAACGTCGGCACCAAAAATAATCCGCGGGATTTGGTGACCAATGTTGACCGCGCAAACGAAACGTTTTTAAATACTAAAATTCGCGCCTTTGATCCGGAAGCACATATTGTCAGTGAAGAAGGCTTTGGCGATCAGCAACTGGATATGCAAGGGCATGTGTGGTTTGTGGATCCCATTGATGGCACGATGAATTTCATCAAAGAAAAATCGGACTTTGCGATTATGATTGGCCTCTATATCGATAATCAGCCCGTTTTGGGGTGGATTCTTGATGTGATGAATAATGTTGTTTATCACGGCGGACCAGAAATAGGCGTCTATGCCAATCAATTACGCGTTAGCGCCCCTAAAAATGAACCTTTGTCTGAAGGGTTAGTCTTGTTAAGTGGTGCGCGCTTATTGTATGGGATGTTTGGCTATGATGACATTGCCAAAGCCGCTTTAGGTTTTCGGATTATTGGGGCTGCGGGTCCATCATTTATTCGCGTTATTTTAGGCCAGGCGGTCGGTTATTCCTCTAAAATGATGCCGTGGGACTTTGCGGCTGGCCAAGTTTTGGCACAAACGCTCGGATTGTCAGTTTCAGATATTGACGGTAAGCCCCTAGATATGTTATCATCTAACATAGTATTAGTGGCTACAAATCGTGCGCATCGTGATATTTTAGCGTTGCATCAAAGCTAGGGCACACCAGTCCCTAGCTTTTACTATGAGAAGAGTAGCATTTAAATTAAAGGAGCACTAGGAAATTGGCAAATCGCGAAGATATTCGTAACATCGCTATCATCGCCCACGTCGATCACGGAAAGACGACGTTGGTTAACGAACTTTTGAAGCAATCAGATACATTGGACTCACGCAAGGAATTGGGTGATCGTGCAATGGATACAAACGACATCGAAAAGGAACGTGGAATCACAATCTTGTCAAAGAACACAGCCGTTAAGGTTGGGGACAAGCAGATCAACATCTTGGATACACCAGGACACGCGGACTTCGGTGGTGAAGTTGAACGTATCATGGGTATGGTTGACGGTGTTTTGTTGGTTGTTGATGCCTTTGAAGGCACAATGCCACAAACACGTTTCGTGTTGAAGAAGGCCTTCGAACAAAACTTGACACCAATCGTTGTTGTCAACAAAGTTGATCGTCCAGGCGCACGTCCAGAAGAAGTTGTTGATGAAGTGTTGGATTTGTTCATTGAACTTGGTGCCGACGAAGAAGATTTGGACTTCCCAGTGATCTTTGCTTCAGCAATGAACGGGACATCATCATTGTCACCAGATGTTGCTGACCAAGAACACACAATGAAGCCAATCTTTGACAAGGTGTTTGAAACAATTCCAGCACCTGTTGATAACTCTGACGAACCTTTGCAATTCCAAGTGGCAATGTTGGATTATAACGACTTCGTTGGTCGTATTGGTATCGGCCGTGTTAAGCGCGGTACGATCAAGATGGGTGATAACGTTGACGTGTTGAAGCTTGACGGTACAACACAATCATTCCGTGTCACAAAGCTTGCTGGTTTCATTGGTCTTGACCAAGTTGAAATCGAAGAAGCTAAGGCCGGTGATTTGATCGCGGTTTCAGGTATGGAAGACATCTCAGTTGGTGAAACTGTTGCTGATCCTGCTCACCCAGAAGCTTTGCCAATCTTGCGTATTGACGAACCAACTTTGCAAATGACTTTCCGTCAAAACGACAGCCCCTTTGCTGGTCGTGAAGGTAAGTTCGTGACAGCACGTCAAATCGAAGACCGTTTGCGTCGCGAATTGCACACTGATGTTTCTTTGCGTGTTGAAGACACTGACCAAGCTGGTGCATGGTTAGTTTCAGGACGTGGTGAATTGCATTTGTCAATCTTGATTGAAACAATGCGTCGTGAAGGCTTCGAATTGCAAGCTTCACGTCCACAAGTTATCTATCGTGACATTGATGGCGTGCAATCAGAACCATACGAATCAGTTCAAATTGACACACCTGATGAATATGCCTCAACAGTTATCGATTCATTGAACCAACGTAAGGGTGAAATGATCAACATGGAATCTGTTGGTAACGGTCAAACACGTTTGACTTATATGGCACCTTCACGTGGTTTGATTGGTTACTCAACTGAATTCATGTCAGCAACACGTGGTTATGGTATCTTCAACCACACATATGCTGAATACCGTCCAGTTGTTCGTAACTGGGAACCAGGTCGTCGTAACGGCGCTTTGGTTTCAATCAACCAAGGGACAACTTCTAACTATGCCATCATGGGTGTTGAAGACCGTGGCCAAATGTTCGTTGGTGCCGGTGTTGACGTTTATGAAGGTATGATTGTTGGTATGAACTCACGTGACAACGATATTTCTGTCAACGTGACAAAGTTGAAGCCACAATCAAACGTCCGTTCATCAAACAAGGACCAAACAGCTTCAATCAAGACACCACGTGTCATGAACTTGGAAGCTAGCTTGGAATTCTTGAACGATGATGAATACGTTGAAGTAACACCTGAAAACGTTCGTATCCGTAAGGCAATCTTGAACACGGCTGAACGTGAAAAGGCTGCTAAGCGTCGTAAGGCATCAAAGTAATTAAATTGATTAAGAACCACTTGTGGTTCTTGCTCATGGAGATATGGCACAATCTGGTACTGCAACGGACTCGAAATCCGTCGAGCCGCGTTTCGCGGTGTGCGGGTTCAAATCCCGCTATCTCCTTTTTAGCCGTTTTATCAGAAAGACTGATAGGACGGTTTTTTTGTGTTGAAGCGTGGTATGACTGGTTTTTTGGGTTTTTGGGTTGTTTCTGATTTTGGTAATTATCTATGGTTTTAGGTGGTAATGCTACAATAGTGCTACAAATTATCGTATTGAATGTCCTGTTAACTGCAAAAACACATGGGTATACAGTATGATAATAGGACAGTTTAACATCATGACTGTATGGAATATGTGGCAAAAAAGCACTCTAAATTTAAAGTGCTTTTTATTTGTCTTATTTTAGAGACCTCGTTATCTAATATGTACGCCCGAAAGGGCATGGATTATTCTGTCATTGAATGACGTTTACCTTGAGCTAAAGCTTCTGCTTCCGTCATGGGGATTATGTTATTTTTATTTGTTCTGGCAGGCATAGAAGATGTACTATACCAATAAACATTTGACTTGCCGCCACCTGTGACAAATACAGTACGACCAGTATCATTCTGTGGTGCTGGTTGTTCTATTGTTTGTTGAGCAATACTTTTAGCTTCAACTGCTTTAGAAGCCTCCTCAGCTGCTGAAGCACGTGCGGCACATTCAGAAGCAGCATTTTGTGAGGAGACTGCTGCTTCTGAACTTGCTTTTACAGATGCATCATAAAGCAGCCTTTTCAGAGGCTTCAGATGCAGCAATGCTTTCTTGTTGTGCTTTCGAACTAGGTTCAGCTTCTGAACTAGACTGATCGTCGCTCTTATCAGATTGACTAGAAACCATTATTGATGATGACTGACTATTAATTTCAGTGCTAGTA
>NZ_CBDKZH010000075.1:0-6300 GCF_965300815.1 Leuconostoc sp. | reverse complement strand
AACTGGCCGCTTGATTAGCTAAAATATTTTACTTTAACTTTTTGGGTACACCACATACCGTGAGCGCTTTTTTATGCTTAATTATTCAACACCTTGCATCAAACCTTGAATACGCTTTGATAGGAAGACGAGAACAATACCAAGTACAACAGAACCTAATCCGAAGTAAGAGAAGTAAGCGACTTCAGATTTGGCGTTATACAACGTCACCAGTTGTGCGTTCAAAGCAGAACCTACCGCTGATGACAAGAACCACATTGACATCATTTGAGAATTAAAGGCTTTTGGTGCCAACTTAGTTGTGACGGATAGGCCGACAGGTGAAATTAACATTTCACCGACGATAACAAGGGCCCATGAACCAACTAACCATAGTGGTGATACTTTACCACTTGTACCATACAAAGCACCAGGAATGGCCATTAGCAAGAAGCTTAAGCCGGCAAACATCAAACCAACGGCAAACTTTGTTGGTGATGATGGTTGGTTTTTCTTCCAGGCAGTCCATAGCCAAGCGAAGAATGGTGTGTAAAGCATGATGAACAGTGGGTTCAATGATTGGAACCATGAGACAGGGAACCAAGATGAATCAACACGTTCAGCAGCAAATGTTGCCAACACAACTGAGCCTTGTTCTTCAATCGCCCAGAACAAAACAGCAGCGATGAAAAGTGGGATGTAAGACACAACACGCAAACGTTCAGTTGACGTCACCTTTACTGAAGAAATCATCCAAGCAAAATAGAAAACTGGAATGGCGATCGCAACAATCGTCAAGAGATTGATGTAGGCAGGCAATGAATTCCAACCGACAAGGTTCATCACAACGATGATTGCAATAAAGCCAGCAACAGCTAAGCTTACCTTAACCAGTAATGGCTTAACTTCTTCTGGTGCTAGTGGATCAGTTGGGCGCAAGTAATGCGGATCCAATGTTTTCTTACCACCGAAGTAATAAACCAGCAAACCAATAAACATACCGATTGCTGCCAATGAGAAGGCCACGTGGTAACCTGCAGCTTCTTGTGCAGCACCAACAATAAGTGGTGCAATGAACGCACCCAAGTTAATACCACACACAAAGATTGAGAAACCAGCGTCACGACGACGATCATGTTCGTCATACAATGTCCCAACCAATGTTGAAACGTTTGGCTTCAAGAAACCAGTTCCGATAATAATTAAGATGATTGACCCAAACAATGCGCTTGCGCCAAAAGGCAAAGCGAGCACGATATGTCCAAGCATGATGAGAACACCACCCCAGAATACAGCTGGACGTGCTCCGATGATACGATCGGCTACGAAACCACCGATCGTACCAGAAAGGTAAACCATTGAAGCGTAAATTGCCATGATTGATGCGGCTGTTGCTCGTGTAATGTGTAGATCACCAGTACTGATGAGGAACCACATATAGTAAAGCAAGATGGCGCGCATACCATAGTATGAGAAACGCTCCCACATTTCAGTCATGAACAGTGTTGACAGTCCTAAAGGTTGACCGAAAAATGTCTTTCCTTTGTCTTCCATAAAATCCTCCGATTGATTTTTGATACGTTGTTATTGAATTAACAACGTTACAAACATATTTATTAAAAATACCCTTCTATTTTACGCTAAAATGGTGTAAAATACAAATTATTTACCCAATTTAGTATCAAAATAATATCATATTAGCCGTGCTTAACCGATAGGTTGAGGTGAAGATATCGTAAAATAGGGCGAATTAGTGGTCAGACCGTGGATTTATCTGTACAATAGAGGGTGAACGAATTTAAGTTAAAGGAATGACGTACCCGTTGGGACGTCCAAAAGTATGGCAAAAGAAAAGTTTGACGCAGGGGAATTTATATCCTCACTATTCCACTATGCACATGATTTCAATTATAATCATATTGTTTTTGAGGCTAATCGGTATAAAGTATCGGTTAATTTGACACGTAGATCGGCAACCTATGGGAATGCTGACATGTTTTATGTGTCAGCAGATACGAAGTTGTTTGCACCCGTGATGTCTGCAATTAACGGTGCCATTGAAGTGGCGGAGCTCACTAGCAAGCAACAAGCCGTGGTGGCGACACCGGGGTTAGAACGCCAAGAACAAGTTTTCCAGTTCCGCTTACGTGAATTTGGTCATGGGAAGTATAGTTTGGATCTTAGTATCTAACAATATTTTAGAAGGGGGGGCGTGCGATATCATGCACGCTAATAAAATATGAAGCAAGGTAGGTCAGCACAAATTAAAAATTTGAAGCATCGGCAACAGCAACAGAAATTTATGAATAAGCATAAGTTGCCGGAATTCAACTATAATGAATTCGCTGGATTTTTAAGAGCGCGTTATTATTTAACGCACCGACAAAAGTATAGCCCTGAAACGTTTGAAGTGGCCTCATTCTTCTTGGATGATGTCATTGCGATGATGGTTAACCATAACTTTACCAGCTTCACGAGCAATGAACGGGCGGTCGTTAAGTTAAATGAAGTCATGCAAGCCGCATTGGTCAATAGTGATGATCGCGATTGGCGTTACTTTGTGATGCTTGTGCCAGTGCTCTATGACATGCAACAATTCTTGGTTAAAGAAGGTAGCGTGAATGAACACTTTGTGGCACACGCACCTAAGTTTGACATTAACTTCTGGCGCATGATTATGCGCATGGTGATGGCAATTAACTTCTTCAAGTGGCAAGGTAAAGATGTGGCTGAATTGATGAAGACATCTTCCGCAATCGATGATTTGCAATTCAAGTTCTTGCAGGTGGACGATAAGGATGATCACTTTAACCTACCAGTCATTGCTGAGACGTTTAGAGGGTTGTCACCAAAGATGAAGCCCTTAAAGGACGCTGATTCAGTTGTTGCGCTTGAACCTAAGTTGACTGAAGCGCAAATTCAAGCTGAACTCGAATTTGCTGACAAGCGCTTGGCGCAATTCAAGGCGGCTTCTGTAAAAGATGTGGTCAGTGATAACGTGGTTAACATGTTGCGTGGGTTCCATGAAGGATTGGCGACTGAATATCAAGCGACGCATGACTTATGGCAACCAGCGATGTTTAATGCGTTAGCAACGGATAAGTTGTTTAATTATTGGTCACCGGATTGGGATAACCTTGATGGCATTGGTGGTGAGGTGAAATCTTATCTCACTTTCTTGAGTCAAAAGCAAGATATTAGTGGCTTAAGCCAATTTGTGACAGGGACTGCTGGTATTGATCGCTACATTGATGTGGCAGCCTTGAATCATCTTCTTGAGCAAATGCCAGAAGATGTTTTGGCAGAACGTGCCTTATAAAAATAAGTAAAAAGGACAATCACCATTGAAATAGCGATTGTCCTTTTTATAATGTAATATGACGAATCGTACCAGGTAAAATGGTGGTCATTTGATGGGTTTTGGGGGATTGGATTAAAATTTCCCCATGTTGATTCTGATAAACATAGCCAGTAAAATTCGTCACTTCTTCAGATAGTAGTGACACATTGACTTGAATCGTGACGACTTGATCTGAATTCAGTGCGACTGCCAAGCGATTAATCAAGTCATCAGCTGGGAGCTGGCACTTTAAAGGCACACGTCTTTTCGGCGTGAGTAGCTTTTTAAGGCGATGCATATGATGTTGTAGTTGCGTAGCAACGGGTTGGTGTACAAGATAATTTTGCATAAACCTGCTCCTTGATCATACGATAGTCTTATCATACGAACAAATGTTCAAAAAAGCAACTATTATATTTTGACTTTACTTTTTCTTGAACATTCGTTCGGGTATAAGATGTTGATAAAATGCGGTATTTTGTGGATAACCACCTTATTTGTCCATGGGAACAAACATTCTATTCGGGCGATTCTTTGACGAACCATTGAATAACAAGGGGAAAGCCTGTATAATGTTATCATTAGTACATAAAGAGGATAAATGATGACGCAGCGTGGTTTACTAATTGTGCTTTCGGGCCCTTCCGGTGTTGGTAAGGGAACGGTGCGCAAGGCTATTTTTGAAGAAGAGGGTATTGATTTTCAATATTCAATTTCAGCAACAACGCGTCAACCACGTGTTGGCGAGGTTGATGGCGAAGACTATTTTTTTGTTTCTCGTGAAGAATTTGAACAAAAAATTGTCAATGGGGATATGCTAGAATATGCCCAATATGTAAATAACTATTACGGGACACCTAAAAGTTTCATTGATGAAACGCTAGCGAGCGGTCGCGATGTCTTTTTGGAAATTGATGTCCAAGGTGCTTTGCAAGTAAAGTCAAAGATGCCTGAAGGTATTTACATTTTCTTAACACCACCAGATCTGACTAATTTACGCGAACGGTTGGTTGGTCGTGGCACTGATTCTCAAGAAGTTATTGAGAAACGTGTTGCTGCCGCCCGTGATGAGTTGAAGCAAATGATCAACTACGACTATGCCGTTGAAAATGATCAAGTGATTCACGCTGTTGACCGAATCAAGGCGATCATTACCGCAGAACGATTGCGTGTTGCGCGCGTTTTTGAAAAGACATTATAAGGAGAATTACCATGTTACTTTATCCATCCGTTGATAAGTTGCTTGAAAAAGTTGACTCACGTTACAAGTTGATTGCACTTGGGGCCAAGCGTGCCCGTGAATTGGATGCTGGCTTGCCTGCAACCCAAGAAAAGTTCAACTCAAATAAGTCAGTTGGTCAAGCACTTGAAGAAATTGAAAACGGTGATGTGATCATCGATCCTGATTTAGAAGATCAAGTTTAATACCGATCACACATCAGATATGAAACGCCCAAGGCACGACTTAGCAGGTGGCCGGTGTTTTTCAATTAAAACCAAGCATAATCGAGAGAGGTTCAATCATGACAGACTATCCACAACAAGATGCAGCGAACTACGCAGGTCCAGTTGCAACGTTTAAGACAAACCAAGGTGACATTAAAGTCAAGTTGTTTGCGGACATTGCGCCAAAGACAGTTGAAAACTTTACAACACACGCTAAGAACGGTTACTACGATAATGGGATTTTCCATCGTGTTATTCGCGACTTTATGATTCAAGGTGGCGACCCTGAAGGTACTGGTATGGGTGGCGAAAGTATTTGGGGCGGTAGCTTTGAAGATGAATTTTCTGACAAGTTGTTGAATGTGCGTGGCGCATTGTCAATGGCAAATGCGGGTCCAAACACAAATGGCTCACAGTTCTTCATTGTACAAGCTGATGAAACACCATGGTTAAACGGCAAGCATACTGTTTTCGGTCAAGTTATCGAAGGTATGGATGTTGTTGATAAGATTGCCGGCGTCGCTGTCGATATGTATGATAAGCCACGTGAAGACGTTAAAATTGAAACGATTGAAATTGCAGACTAAGTGTCTGCTTTTTTTGTTATAATGGGAATGAGGATTTAAATTATGACTTATCATATTGGACAAAAGTTGAAAGGGCGTATTACAGGCATACAACCTTATGGTGCGTTTGTCATGCTAGATGACCATACCCAAGGTTTGATTCATATTTCTGAGTGCCGATCAGGTGTTGTACACGACTTGAATCACGAGTTGCAGATTGGCGAAGAAGTTGTGGTGACTGTTTTAGATATTGAGCAATACACCAATAAAATCAGTCTGTCTTTACGGCAAGACAACTTGACGCCAACCACAACATTACCTAAAAATATCAGCCTAAGGAAACACTTTTGGACGAACAATCATCTAAACTATGGGTTTGCACCAATTGCAGCGCATCGCGATGAATGGATCGCTGAAGCTTTGGCACGTATTGATCAGTAAAGGAGAAGTTATGTCACTTATTGCAGCGACTGCGATTGCTTTTGAAAATGATTTACCCTATTTCCTTGTGGAAAAGACAGAGGGTGGTTATCAGTTTTTCACAGCTAAAATCCACCGTCACCATCAAGAAACATCTTTAGGTGTCGTGTTACGTGAATTGAAAAAGTTAGGGTTAGATAATTTTGATCATTGGCGTCTGGGTGAATTGACAAGTGTTCAAGCCGGTGATCAACTCTTGTCACTCTATTCATTTGAAGTCAATGATATGGCAGGTATTACCCAGGCATTGGCCAATCAATTGGAATTTGTACCGGCAAACAAGTTACACGGGTTGCTAGAAACCCTACGAACAACGGCGTTTGTTAGCTTTGAAGAATAATTTGAAAGCTTTTTTGAAAAAAGTGTTGACTTTTTGTGAGAAGCGCGTATAATTTTAATAGTTGTCTGATACGCAAACAACAACTTCTGAAAATGATTTCTGAAAGGAAATATCGAAAGAAGTAGTTGACAAGCGAGACGCAACGTAGT
>NZ_CBDKZH010000074.1:0-6453 GCF_965300815.1 Leuconostoc sp. | reverse complement strand
TGATAAGATAAATCGTGAGGAGACGAATAAATGGAAAATAAATGGCTGCGGGCGGCATTGCCAGCGTTATTGATTCATGGCAGTATTGGGACCGTCTATGCTTGGAGTGTGTTTAAGCAGGCGATTGCCGATGATATTGGGGCATCGGTGGCCAACGTGGAGTGGGCTTTTTCAATTGCAATCTTATTTTTAGGGTTATCAGCAGCAGCTTTAGGGCATTTTGTGGAACAAGATATTAAAAAGTCCGCCATCTTGGCGACGATTTTTTTTGTGGCGGGGATGATTGGCACCGGCATCAGTATTCAACAAAAATCATTGCTCGGGATTTATCTCTTTTATGGCGTGGTCATGGGCATTGGGTTAGGGATTGGGTATTTAACACCAGTCAAAAATTTGATGTTATGGTTTAAAGAAAATAAGGGGCTGGGCACGGGCTTGGCAGTGGCGGGTTTTGGCTTGGCCAAGATGATTTTTTCACCCGTCATGATCGAACTACAACTACGGATTGGTCTCTGGCAAATGTTTGTCATTTTGGGTGGCGTGTTTGCCGTGATGATGCTGACGGGGGCTTGGTTGATTCGTAAGCCGGCTGATTGGCAAGAAAAGCCACTCAAACAGCGTTTTAATCCTATGGTATTACTAAAGAACCACAACTTTATGGGGATTTGGCTGATGTTTTATTTAAACATTACCGCTGGACTAGCGATTATTTCCCAAGAAAAAGATATTTTAGCTGGGTTGCGTACCCCGTCGGGGACGGCGGCCTTTTCACTAGCAGCAATTGCGGTGGTGGTGAGTGTGGAAGCCTTTTTTAACGCCGCGGGTCGGATTGGGTTTGCGAGCTTCTCAGACCGTTTACAAGATCGCAATACGATTTATCAAGTGATTTTCATCCTGTCATTGGTAATGGCGTTATTGGCCTTTTTCTTACCAGATCAGAGTGTGGTGATGCCGGTCGTGATTGTGGCGACATTTTTTGCGATTAACGCCGGTTATGGTGGTGGTTTTTCAGCTTTACCACCTTTGTTAGCGGATCGATTTGGCATGCATGCCATTTCAAAAATTCACGGCCTGGCTTTAACGGCGTGGGCAGCGGCTGGTTTATCGGGGAATCAACTAGCGAGTTTGATTGTGCATGGTTTGGGGATGCCGTATCAAAATGTCTTTATCGCCATTGCGATTTTATATGCGGTGGCTTTGGGGATTGCCACGTTTGTGGTGAAACCAACGCAAACCATTATCGAGTAAAACGCTTACAATCCTAACGTTCGTTTTGTCTTAAATAAACGACGTGATTGTTCGTATTTTACTAACTGTTCGTTGACTTTGTGAGATAAACCTCATAAAATAACGAACGCAACTCGTGTTTTACCTGTTACAATTGAATTGAAAGCTAGAACACTAATGAAGTAGAGGAATCTTAAACATGATTGAACGTTATTCTCGTCAAGCGCTTCGTGATATTTGGTCAATACAAAACCAATATCAAACTTGGCTCGATGTTGAAATTGCTGTGGATGCCGGCTGGGTCGCTGCGGGGCACATTCCTGCAGAAGATTTGGAAAAAATCCGTCAAAACGCCACTTTTGACGTTGACCGCATTGCAGAGACTGAGTTATCAACGCGCCATGATGTAGTGGCATTTACCCGTAACGTGTCAGAATCACTTGGCGAAGAACGTAAGTGGATTCACTATGGCTTAACGTCAACCGATGTTGTTGATACAGCGCAAGCATTACGTTTGCGCCAAGCCAACGATATTATTAAACAAGATTTGCAAGAATGGCGCGAAGCCATTAAAGATTTGGCCTTGAAGTATAAAGACACTGTCATGATGGGCCGCACACACGGTGTGCACGCCGAACCAACTACTTTTGGGTTGAAGATGGCGCGCTTCTATGCGTCAGCAACACGCGCGATTGAACGTTTTGATCGGGTGGCTGCTGAAGTCGAAACCGGTAAGTTATCTGGTGCCGTAGGCACGTTTGCCAATGTGCCACCTTATGTCGAAGCCGTGGCCATGAAGGAATTGGGCTTGACGCCACAACCAATTGGGTCACAAGTGTTACCACGTGATTTGCATGCTGATTACGTGCAAACGATTGCGTTGATTGGGACACAAATGGAAGAATTGGCAACGGAAATTCGCTCATTGCAACGCTCAGAAATTCATGAAGTTGAAGAAGGCTTTGCTAAAGGACAAAAGGGTTCTTCAGCAATGCCACACAAGCGTAACCCAATTGGTAATGAAAATATTACTGGTTTGGCACGTGTCTTGCGTGGCTATGCCGTAACAGCACTTGAAGATGTGACATTGTGGCATGAACGCGATATTTCACATTCTTCAGCCGAACGCATTATTTTGCCTGATGCAACGACAACATTGGATTACATGTTGAATCGTCAAACAGGTATTTTGAAGAATTTGGGTGTCTTCCCTGAAAAAATGCGTCACAATATGGATCGCACTTACGGTTTGATTTATTCACAACGTTTGTTGTTGAGCTTAATTGATGCCGGCTTGTCACGTGAACAAGCCTATGATACGGTGCAACCATTGACAGCACGTTCATGGGATGAACAATTGATGTTCCGTGACTTGGTTGATGCGGATCCAACAATCACTGCCCATTTGACTAAAGCACAAATTGATGACGCGTTTGATTATCACTATCACTTGCGTCATGTTGATGAAATTTTTAAGAGAGTAGGTTTGGCATGACATCACTAATTAACCATCCAGCAATTAAGACAGTTTTAGCAACGGAAACAGATATTCAAGCACAAGTGCAACGTGTGGCGAATGAACTTACCAGTAAATTTGCGCATAATGACAAGCGGCCAGTTTTTATTGCAGTCCTCAAGGGTGGGGTGATTTTTGCCACAGATTTACTCCGGAAAATGCCATTGGATGTTGACTTTGACTTTGTCGATGTCAAAAGTTATTCAGGTGCTGCTTCAACTGGCCAAGTTAAAGTGGTCCATGACGTGAGCATGGATTTAACAGGACGTGATGTCGTGATCGTCGATGAAATTATTGATTCTGGTCGGACGATGCAATGGTTGCAAAACTATTTTGAACTCAAAGGGGCCGCAAGTGTGACGACGGTAGCCTTAGCTGATAAAAAGGCCGCTCGGGTGGTTGACTTTGACGTTGATTACTTTGGTCTTGATGTGCCCGATGAATTCTTAGTTGGCTATGGCATGGATTACAATAATTTCTTCCGTAATTTGCCGGTTATTGCCATTATTGATTTTGATAAAATTGATTTGATTAAGTAATCAAACTAAAAACGCAACGCCTTAAGGCGTTGCGTTTTTGCTTTGGTTGATAAAGTTTTGTAGATTTGGGGCATACAGCCGTGGCTTTGATGGTAGCTCTGAGAGGTGACGTGCACCAAGCAGGGTCATGAGGCGTGGTAACGCATGTTGCCATGAGATAATTTCATCAATGAGGCCGGCTTCACCATGCGTCATTAAAGTGTTGAGTATATAGCCCGCACTGGATGTCATCGTTGCCCCTAGCATGAGGCTTGTCATGACGTCATTAGCCGACGCGATGCCACCAGTAGCAATCACCGGTAATGTGTTCTGTGCCAATTGTGCTGACAGTAAACTTTCAACGGTTGATAAACCAAACTGGTCAATATTAAAGTTGTCAGCCTGACGATTACGTCGTCGTTCAATCATTGCAAAGTTTGTGCCATTAGCCCCGCCAACATTAATAGCAGCCGGTTGTAACTGCTTTAAGGTGTCAAAAGCCTGCTGACTCATACCAAAACCAACTTCTTTGACAATGACCGGTACCGGCGACTTTGCAATGACAGTTGCTAAGTTATCCAGCCAATAGAAAGCACGATCGCCTTCAGCCATTACTAATTCTTGTGCCACATTGACATGTAGTTCGATGGCATTGGCATCGATCATGTCAATGGCGTCACGAACATGGGCAATGGGGTGATCAGCACCCAGATTCGCGATTAAAAAGCCATCAGGATGCATGTCACGGGCAATTTTAAAGGTTTGTGCGACTTCCGGTTCTTTGAGTGCGATGGATTGTGAGCCAACGGCCATCGCTAAACCAGTTTTTTGGGCAACGCTTGCGAGTTGACCGTTGATCCGGCCCGTCAAATTTGAGCCACCTGTCATGGCTTCAATATAAAAAGGCCAGTCGAACGTATGATTAAACAATGTTGTGTGAACATCCGCTTCGGCGACCGCCATTTCAGGGAAAGTGGCTGGTAACCAGCGAACATCGGCAAAAGTTGCGCCAATGGGGTTATTTTCTTGTTGCCGCCAAAGTTTGACACCAAGAGATAAGTGTTCATTTTTGCGATGGGCTTGTGCGGATTCAGTCATAGTGCACCTCGTTTTCGGGAAAAATCGTCATAAATAGGGGATCAACACCGCCCGCCTGCCAAACTTTGATGAGTGTTTCGGCCTCATCAGTGACTACGGCAAACCCATTGTCGCCATAACCGGCACCACTAATTTTTCCGGCAACTTGATTTAAGCTGGTGAGGAAATGGGCAAGCTTTGGCGTCACGTAACCTGCTGGCAAGTATGTTTGCAGTAAGTTTTGATTTGCTTGGAGTGCCTGAACTAATTGGGAATAGTCATGTGTCGTTAAGGCTTGAATAACGCGATAGACGGCTTGTTGACTCTGCGTCAAGAAAGTAGCGTTAAGGTCGAGTTGATGAATGGCTGACTTGGTATCAGCTGATTCATGGGTAGCGCCGAGTAATAAGCGCCAGTGGCTTGGCCAAGGTAAGGGGGTAATGTTGAGATCTGGCCAGTCACGGTCAATCGCTTCAGGCGTTGGCCACTGTCGTGCTGTACCGATCACTTGGGTTAAATCCGGACTTTGATAGGCGATTACGCCGCCGTATGTAATGGAGGCAATGTCACCTAGGGAACCATTTTTTTGCACGAAATAGTGGGCCAAACCAGCCAGCTTAAAGCGGGTTAGGCGTGGTAAATGCAGTGAAAAATGGGCATCAAGGGCGTCAATAATCCCAACGACAACAGCTGCAGAAGAACCGAGCCCCAGTTTGCCATATGGTCCGTTTAAATCACTTTCGATGGTGATGTTAACGTCTGATAGCGTTGGTAAAGTCGTTTTAAATTGGGTATAGTCTTGAAGCATTTTAATGGCGGCTTGCACATAACGCCAGTGATCTTGCCCAACGGTAATCGGCTCTGCCATGTTAAAGTGCCAAGCTGTCGCAATACTATTAGACGTGACGGATGAGGTAGGGGCATCGGTCACGGTTAAGTTTAGCCCCATCGCTGTGGCCGCGATAACTGCGGTATGGCCAGGTGCCGTAATGGCATATTCGCCAGCTAAAAAGAGTTTGCCGGGGACTGAGCGTTTAGTCATCATAATGAATACCTGCACCGCTAGTGGCGATTTCAAGGTGAAGATCGGGCATAGCGGCTTGTAACTGGTACACAATCAATGGTGCGAGTGCTTGTGTGGTGATGATTTTAACATTTGGGCCGGCATCAAGCGTGGCAAAAGCTAGTAATCCTTGACGGCGCATGTCAGCGACCAAGGTCAAAATGTCGGTTGTGTCATTGGTAAAATAAGTGAACGGGTCCAGGCGGGCTGTTCGGTTCAAATCATGCATCGCTAGGGCATTGGCTTCGGCAATCGTGCCGATTTTTTCAATGTCACTGGCTTGAATGGCAGCTTGCATATCACGCAATTGGGCCGCACTATTTTGCACCCAAGTCGCATAATCAGGCGATGTTGCCGCGCGCCGCATTCCTTCAGTCGACCCCACCTTTTTCATGGCTGTTGAGACTTCTGCGACCACTAAGGCAATGGGCATGTCGGGGGCATGCAAACTTTCGGCAAATGATGAGGCATCATCATGACCTTCATGCCAAATGGCAAAATGACCATAAAACGAGCGTGAGGCGGACCCAGAACCCCGACGGGCTAAACGCGATAACGTCATGTTATCGAGCTCGAGTCCCAATTCACGCGTTACTGCGCCAGTTAAGGCCGCAAAAGCTGAGGCAGAGGATGCAAGTCCCGCGCCGGTTGGCACATGATTTTCTGATGCAACAGTCAGTGGGGCAAAGTCGCCCAAATTATCGCGTAGCATGTCTAAGAAGCGGTGGATACGTTGGCTATCAAAAGGTTGTCCATTGATCAGTAATTCATCGGCTGAAGCATTTTGGCTCACAGTTGTGCGTGTATAAAATTCATTGAGCGTTAGTGAAATCGAGCTCGTGGTTGGTAGATTTAAAATCGGATCTTTTTTTCCCCAATATTTGATGAGGGCAATGTTGGTATGGGCAGTTGCTGTGGTTGTCATAAACGTTCTTTCTATCCAAAATTGAGTTATCTTAATATTATCATAATTTAGCCACAGCTGGGGTGAGCAGCTGTGGGCAGGGGCAAAATTTTGCAATAAAATGTGCCATTTAAATATGGTACTATGG
>NZ_CBDKZH010000073.1:5340-6646 GCF_965300815.1 Leuconostoc sp. | reverse complement strand
GTGTATACATCTGTGTGGTTGACAAGTTCACATGTCCCAATAATTCCTGAAATGTGCGCATATCCGCCCCGTGATTCAACAAATGGGTAGCAAAAGTATGACGTAACATATGCGGATGAATGGTGCCAGTTAACGCTGATTTTTTCATCAATTCATTTAAAATATAAGTAATCCCAGCCGCCGTAATCGGTTCGCCGCGATGATTCACGAAAACACGATCATGCGGGGGTTGCTTCGCCACTAACTGCGGTCGTAGCTCATGTAAATACTGGGTCATGGCTTGGGCTGCAAAATGACCAAATGGCACGTAGCGATCCTTGTTCCCTTTACCGTGAATTAACACTAATCGTTGGGCAAAATCGAGTTGGGCAATGGTTAAATTGGCAATTTCCGCCACACGCGCACCGGTTGCATACAAAAATTCAAGTAACGCCGTGTTGCGTTGCCAAAGTGGCTCATCTTCGGCATAAGCCACTTCAAACAATGTCGTCAATTCCGATTCGTAAAAAAATTCTGGTAAATGTCTTTGGTGTTTACGCAACGCCACATTTTCAAACGGATTATCACTGACAAATTGATTGGCCAACATAAATTGAAAAAACATCCGCAAACTACTAATTTTACGGGCAATCGTTGTACGTGCCAACTGGCGCTCATACAACTCATTTAAATACACCCGAACGTCTAAAGTCTGTACCGCACGGTAAGTCGTAAAACCACCATTTTCTGCTAAAAACGTGGTGAAGGCTTCGATATCAGTTAGATAAGCTTTGACGGTTAAATCAGAATATTGCCGTTCAGCTTGCAGGTAATCTTGATACAATTGTGCTTCTTTGGTTATCATATTCTTATTATAACCTGAAAAACTTAAGAACCTTTAAATTTGGTTATAATCAATCAAACATCCCCCTGTTAACAACGTATTTCGCTATGATAGAAGTAGCTAAATTTTATTCTTGATTGAAAAATATGAGTAGACGTCAGGGAGTATCCTTATGAAAATTCCAATACAAACACCACTTGAACAATTACGTGATGCCATCAACACGATGCAACATCAGCTTCAGCAAGGGATTGCGGCTTTCCGTAAAAATATTTTGACAAACCGTGATGCACAACACGCACCCAAGCACCCACGATCTAAGACGGATTCCCACGCCGTCTCAATTGTATCTTATGAAGCCGCACCTAAAGCAGTTGATGCCGAAAGCTTTGCTTACGCACTAACAGCTGAAATGACCGAAAATCAAGCGGATAATTTGACACAACCTACCCGTCAACACTGGTATCGGGTTTTATGGCAACA
>NZ_CBDKZH010000073.1:0-5240 GCF_965300815.1 Leuconostoc sp. | reverse complement strand
CCAACTTTAGTCCCGTTGGTTGGTAACACACGCACTGCGGTTGTCTTGTTGTTTTGCACACCGATCGCTGCTTCATCAGCGATCATAGCCGCAATCGTTGTTGCTGGCGTATCACCCGGCACGGCAATCATGTCCAACCCAACTGAGCAGACGGATGTCATCGCCTCAAGCTTGGCCAATGACAAAATACCAGCTTTAACCGCATCAATCATGCCCGCATCTTCAGAAACAGGAATAAAGGCCCCTGATAAGCCACCAACACGTTGTGACGCCATCACGCCACCCTTTTTTACCGCATCATTGAGCAGCATCAAAGCCGCCGTTGTCCCATGAGTCCCGACCATTTCTAAGCCGATTTCTTCCAAGACTTCTGCCACTGAATCACCACGAGCGGGTGTTGGTGCTAGACTCAAATCCACAATGCCAAATTCAACGCCCAATCGTTCGGCTGCTAACGCCCCAACCATTTGGCCGACACGTGTAATCTTAAAGGCAGTCTTTTTAACCGTTTCTGCAACAATTTGAATTGGTTCGCCCTTCACTTTTTCAAGTGCACGCTTCACGACACCAGGGCCAGAAACACCGACATAAATCACCACATCGGCTTCTGTCACGCCATGGAAAGCCCCTGCCATAAACGGATTATCTTCCACGGCATTGGCAAATACGACTAACTTCGCATTGGCTGTGTCTGACTTATCCGTAATGGCTTTGATCGTTTCACCCATTAACTTCACCGCATCCAAGTTAATACCTGCTTTGGATGAGCCAATATTCACACTTGACATGACCAAGTCTGTTTCAGTCAAGGCGCGGGGTAATGATTTTATCAGAGCTAGGTCACCATTGGCAAACCCCTTTTGTACAAGCGCTGAATAGCCGCCAATAAAGTCGACCCCAACGGTTTTAGCCGCATCATCCAAGGCATGCGCGTATAACAACATCTCATCTGGTGTCGCCTTCCCAGCGATTAAAGCAATTGGTGTCACACTAATGCGCTTGTTGGTAATTGGAATTCCAAATTCACGTTCGATTTGTTGCGCGACCGCCACTAAATCCTTGGCGTAAGTCGTAATTTTATCATAAATATTTTTTGCCGTATCTGCCGGTGTGCCAGCAATTGTATCAAGCAGTGAAATACCCATTGTTACAGTACGAATATCCAAATGCTCTTCGGCAACCATGTTGATTGTTTCTATAATTTGCGTGGTTTCCATGACTTCTCCCAAATTTTTGGCCATTGGTCAACAGCAATGGCACATCAAAATAACCCCTAACGTCAAGCTTTAAACACGACGCATCGCATCATAAATTTCTTCACGTTGGGTATGAATTTCAACATTTAACTGTTGCCCCAGAACATTCAAATCATCTTGTAAGCCATTAAAGGTTTCATCTAGTTGTTCAAGATTCACCAACATACTCATTGTGAAAATATCAGACATGATCGTTTGTGAGACATCTAAAATATTCACATCATGTGCTGCTAAAGTTTGTGCTACGCTGGCAATAATGCCTGGCTTATCTTTTCCAACTACGGTTACAAATGATTTTGCCACGCTTTTCCCTCTTTAAAAAAGTTATTTTACGTATTATACAATAAGACCCGCGCCCTTGTCATTAACTGAATGCGATTTGCGACTAACGATACAACCGTTCGCCGGCTTGCCAACCTAAAAATTGTACCGTTTTGGCATCATCGCGGGCTTGGGTTTTCGCGTCAACATGCGAATTATACAAGTGTGAGGTGAACATGGCCTCATATTCAGCCACACTGACCTGATGGCGGTTTGCCAATAAGGCATCCGTCATAGTGTTTGGCACATAGTCAGCAAAGTTATCTTGTAAGGTCACTGAATATAATTCAGCTTCAGCGCCAGAACCATAACTAAAGACAGCAATATCTTCCCCAGCCACTAAATCCGTTGCCTGACTTAAAAGGGATAGCAAACTCAAATAAACTGATCCAGTATATAAATTTCCCACCTGACGACTATAGACTTGACTAGCAGTTAAATGCTCAGCCAAACGGGTTTGCTGGGCAGGTGACGCTTCGGCCATAATTTGATCCAGCGCCTTCTTCCCCATTTTTGTATAAGGTAAATGGAACGCAAAGCCAGCAAAATCATCAAGGACATGTTGCGTTTGCTTTTGATAACGTTGCCAAAGTGTCAAAAACATCTCTTTATAAACATCAGTTGAGAGATGCCCGTCAACTAACGCTTCTTCCCGATCAACCGGTCGCCAGAAATCAGCGACATCTCGACTCATATAAACAGAATCTGAATTAATCGCTAAAATTTTCGGTTCACTCGCCACAACCATGGCAATGGCACCAGCCCCTTGTGTGACTTCACCTGGTGTTCCCAAACCATAACGGGCAATGTCAGCCGCAATCACCAAAACCCGCTTTTCTGGATGCAAGGTCACGTAGTCGCGCGCCTGCATTAAACCAAATGTTCCCGCATAGCAAGCCTGCTTTAACTCAATAGTACGCGAAAATTCTGATAAATTTAACAATTTTTGAGCGTAGACGGCAGCTGATTTGGAATTATCAATCCCTGATTCCGTGGCAAAAATGACCATGTCAATCGCTGCACGGTCGTCATCCGTTAAAATACTTTGGGCAGCATTAACGCCCATCGTCACGACGTCTTCATAGTTGGGTACGACAGCTTGTTGCGATTGGCCGATACCAATCGTATATTTTTCTGGTTCATCCCCACGTGCTTGCGCGAGTTCAGTAAGATCTAACACATAATTTGGTGTGTAAAATCCGATTTTATCAATCCCTATTGTCATGGTTATTGTCTTTCCTTTGATCATGTGCGTTGACGCAAAAAAGCGTCCTCAGACGCCTTTTTTACGATATATGGGTTAAACACACAGCTTAATAAAGTTCCTTGACCTTTTCTTGGATACTTGGTGTTGAAATAAATTCATCATACGTTGTATCCACACGGTCCACAGCACCTTTGGCTGAAACTTCAATCACGTGGTTGGCGGTCGTTGCCAAGAACTCGTGATCGTGAGAAGTCATAATAATGCCACCCTTAAAGTTCACCACGGCATCGTTTAATGATTGAATTGATTCCAAATCCAAGTGGTTCGTTGGGTCATCCATGAGCAAGACGTTTGCCTTCAATAACATCATCTTAGCCAAGGTAATACGCACCTTCTCACCACCAGAAAGAACTTTGATTTGCTTCAAAGAATCGTCGCCGCGGAACAACATTTGTCCCAACATACCACGAAGACTTGTATTGTCCTTTTGATCTTCTTCCGCAAAATCACGCAACCAATCCAAAATCGTTGCTTCTTGATCGTCAAAGTTATCATTCAAATCTTTGGCAATATAAGATTGTGAGGTTGTCACACCCCAAGTCACTGACCCAGTGTCTGGTTCAAGCGTGCCGGCAATAATTTGCATCAGGGTTGTCGTTGCCAAATCAGAACGTGACAAGATCGCAATTTTATCGCCAGGACGACCGATAAATGAAATATTATCGAGCACTTTTTCCCCATCAATTGTCTTAGAGACATTTTCAACACGGATCATGTCGTTACCCAATTCACGGTTCATTGGGAAATTAATGAATGGATACTTACGTGATGATGGCTTGATATCATCCAGTGTAATCTTTTCCAATTGCTTCTTACGAGCAGTGGCTTGCTTTGACTTAGAAGCATTGGCTGAGAAACGGGCCACGAATTCTTGCAATTGCTTAATTTGTTCTTCCTTCTTAGCATTTTGCTGAGAAGCCAAACGTTGCGCCAATTCAGAAGATTCACGCCAGAAGTCGTAGTTACCAACGAATGGTGTGATCTTACCAAAGTCAACATCCAAGATGTTGGTTGACACGGCGTTTAGGAAGTGACGGTCGTGGGATACCACAATCACTAGGTTCGGGAAATCAGCCAAGAAATCTTCTAACCAGTTAATTGTCTGCACATCCAGACCGTTGGTTGGTTCATCAAGCACCAAAATATCTGGGTTACCAAACAAAGCTTGCGCCAACAACACCTTCACTTTATCATTTTCAGTTAGTTCACCCATCAACGTATATTGCATATCGTCAGGAATACCTAACTTGCTCAACAATTGACCGGCTTCAACTTCTGCGTTCCAACCATCAAGTTCTTCGAATTCGGCACCCAAATCCGCAACGCGGACACCGTCTTCATCATTGAAATCTGGCTTGGCATAAATGGCATCCATTTCCGTCTTGACTTCATACAAACGCTTATGCCCTTGAATCACTGTGTCCAACACGGTAAATTCATCAAAAGCAAAGTGATCTTGTTGCAAAGATGACATCCGTTCACCTTCACCAATCGCAATCACACCTTCTGTTGGTTGCAATTCACCTTGTAATAACTTCAAAAAAGTTGACTTGCCGGCACCATTGGCACCGATAATACCGTAAGTATTGCCAGGCGTCAACTTTAAGTTAACATCTTGATATAATTTAGGCCCAGCAAAGCTGAAGCTCATGTCTGATACTGTGATCAATTAAATTTCCTCCATTATCGCTATGTTCAGGTTGTTTTATCTCAATCACCAAACACAGTTCTGTAAAAATACCTGTTATAACTATAACAGAAAAAGCGCGAAAGGTCGCGCTTTTTCATAACTTTATTCCAACACAATCCCTGACTAATCTGGGTTGATATTACGATTTAAAGCCACCTTCAACCGGTATTTGGAACGTTTCGGACTCACCAGAATTCAAATCATGAAAACCATTTTCAATTGGAATCAAATTTTCATCTGGATCATCTCGTGTATCACCCAAAAAAGTAAAGAGGCTTAAGACAACGTATAATAAACTGAAATAAAAGCCGTATGATATCGACACTAAACCTAACCAAAGTGTCGCAACTAATGCAAAAATGATTGGCATTAATAATAATGTGACGGGTGAATAACCATGGCGGCGAACATCATAACCGAGATACAACATGTAAGCACTATTAAGGATGATATAAATAAAGATCACCTTATGCAAACTCGTCCACCCTGCTAGTTCACCCAAGAAAGGTAGGCCCCAGCCAAATATAATCGCAGCCAACCATTGATAACCATAATATTTTTTAAACGTCTTTTTCATCCGTGACCACCTTTAATAACAATTCTATCTTATCTGATTATATTACAGCGTACGTTAATATAGTAGCCCAATGATATGTATTGTGGCATAAAAATAATTTAATTATTATAAACCTCTAAATGCCGAAAA
>NZ_CBDKZH010000072.1:0-6649 GCF_965300815.1 Leuconostoc sp. | reverse complement strand
ATGATGGGAAGTATATATTAAATAAAGTAGTTGTAACCAGGGTTTAATTCAATAATTTTACCTGTACGCTTATAAACGATCCACTCGGCAATATCGATGGTATAGTCACCGATACGCTTCAAGTACCCAGCAATCACCAAATAATCAGCCGCTGAATCGACAAGTTCTGGATCATCCTTCATGCCTTTTACGGAATCCAAACGAACCTTGGCTGCCCGATTTGACCATGATTGGTTTTCTTCAGCGATTGTTTCCGCGCCTAAAGCGTCATTTTTAACGTAGTAATCCATCACACGAGAAACCATCGTTGCCACTTGTTCACCGATTTCACCCAATTCTTTTTCGACACTGGCAATATGCTTAGTGCCTTTCACACGAATCGTTGAATTGGCAATGTTACGCGCTTGATCCCCCATACGTTCTAGGACTGATACAGCCTTTAAAATCGTCACGATTTCACGCAAATCAGTCGTCACGGGTTGATACAACGCGATCATTTCAAATGTCTTCTTTTCAATGGCTGCTTCGCGTTCATTAATCTTATGATCATTTTCCAAAATGGCTTTCGCCCCTTCACGATCATGATCGACAAATGATTGCACTGCCTTTTGAATGGTTTGGGCGACAAGCATCCCCATTTCTGTAAATGAATTATCTAAGTCAGCTAATTCTTCATCAAATAAACGTCGCATATTGTTTCTCCTTTATGCTTAGCCAAAACGGCCACTGATGTAATCTTGTGTTTCTTGGCGCTGTGGGTTTAAGAAGATGTTTTTCGTGGCATCCACTTCAATCAAATTACCACTTAGGAAAAAGGCCGTGCGATCTGATAGACGTGATGCTTGAGACATCGAATGGGTCACAATAATCATCGCATAATCATTTCTTAAATTCAACAACGTTTCTTCAATGTTGTGACTTGATACGGGATCCAAAGCTGATGTTGGTTCATCTAACAGCAACAACTCTGGTGAGGTAGCCAGCACACGAGCAATCGATACACGTTGCTGTTGGCCACCTGATAAGCCTAACGCTGACTTATGCAAATCATCTTTCACTTCATCCCAAACGGATGCTTGACGTAGCGCTTTTTCAACGGCTTCATCTAGCACCGTTTTATCGCGAACACCGTCTAAGCGCAACCCAAAGATGACATTTTCATAGATTGAAAATGGAAATGGATTAGGTTGTTGGAAGACCATCCCAATGCGCTTACGCAACTCAACTGTATCAGTTGTTGGGGCATAAATATTGGTGCCATTACAGTCAAATGTCCCTGTGACTGTAATGTTATCTTCCAAATCATGCATTCGGTTTAACGCCCGCAAATAAGTGGACTTTCCTGATCCAGAAGGGCCAATGAGCGCCGTAATGCCTTTTTCTGGAAATGAGAGGTTAATGCCATGCAAGGCCTCTTTTTTACCGTACCATAATTTTACATCGCGCGTTTCAAGAATATTCTTTTGTGTACTCTCTGTCATCCGAAGTTCCCCGATATATAATCATTTGTTAGCGCAACTTTTGGTCGTGTAAAGATTTTACGTGTTAAATCATATTCAATGACTTTTCCCATGTGGAAGAACGCCGTGTAATCACTGATACGCGCTGCTTGTTGCATGTTGTGCGTCACGATAATGATCGTATACTTGTTTTTCAACTCAAGCAGTGTGTCTTCAACTTGTGCTGACGAAATTGGGTCAAGCGCACTTGACGGTTCATCAAGCAACAAAATATCTGGCTTCAATGCCAATGCACGAGCAATCACCAATCGTTGAGCTTGTCCACCTGACAAAGCAAGGGCTGACTTGTTTAATTCATCTTTCACTTCATCCCACAAAGCAGCTTGACGCAAACTCGTTTCAACAATTTCGTCTAATTCTTGCTTATTCGTCATCCCACGTTGTGTCAACGCAAAGGTAATGTTGTTATAAATTGACTTTGCAAACGGATTTGGGCGTTGGAATACCATGCCAATATGGCGGCGCATTTCGTACACATCAATCGCTTTTGTGTTAATATCAACACCGCGATACATAATGTTTCCTTTAACCGTGGCCACGCCATCGTTCATCCGGTTCAAAGACCGTAAAAAGGTTGATTTACCGGAACCAGAGGCCCCGATTAAACTCGTGATTTTGTAACGTTCAAACGATAAATCACCTTCACTCAAGGCCAAGTTATCACCATAATAAACTTGCAAATCATGTGTTGACAATGCAATTTCATGCTTTTCCGGTGACATCTTATAAATATAACGTTCAGGTGCCTCATCTGAAATAAATTCACTGACTGGTTTTAAATCAATCGTATTTGCCATTTTTTCTCCATAAAGCCTACAATCAGGCTGTCTTATTGCCTCGCAACTGACTGTGACAACTGTTTCTTGCAATTAACTCACATTAAGCACTGGTAAGCTTTTTGTGCAACTTTGTACCCAGCTTACGTGCACTGAAGTTAAACAATAAGACAACAATGATCAACACTGCTGAGGAACCAGCAGAAACTGCACTCACATCGGGCATGATGCCTTCAGAATTAATTTTCCAAATGTGCACCGCCAAGGTTTCGGCCGGACGCATTGGGTTTAACGGACTAGAAATGTTGAACGGATTCCATTCACTGAAGTTCAAAGCTGGGGCTGATTGTCCCGCTGTATAAATCAAAGCCGCCGCTTCACCAAACACACGGCCGGCAGACAAGACAACACCGGTGACAATTGAAGGTACCGCTGCTGGTAAGATGACATGAATCACTGTTTCCCAGCGTGATAGTCCCAATGCTGAGCCAGCTTCACGTTGTAAGTTTGGAATTTGTGCCAAACTGGTTTCAATTGAGCGTGTTAACAAAGGTAAGTTGAAGAATGTCAACGCAATCGCGCCAGACAAAATTGAAAAGCCAAAATGGAATTTCACGACGAACAACAAGAAACCAAACAAACCGACAACAACTGATGGCAATGAACTCAAAATTTCGATTGCTGTCCGAACCATGGTTGTCAAAGGTCCCTTGCGGGCATATTCATTCAAGTAAATTGCCGCAGCTAAAGCGATTGGAAAACTAATCGCCATCGCTAATACTAATAAGTAAAATGAGTTAAACAGTTGTACGCCAATACCACCGCCAGCTTCAAAGGCTTTGGCTGGTGCCGTTAAGAAATGCCATGACAAGTGTGGTACGCCACGAACCAAAATAAAGGCGAGCATGGCCGCTAAGATTAGCGCAACAATCCCAGAAATCATATAAATGATGCCTGTGGCGATTTTATCAGCAGTTTTTGCATTCATTATTTCATTTCCCCTTTGCGTCCGATAGCCCGCACAATCAAGTTAAAGACAAGTGACATCAATAGCAAGATCATGGCCAAAGTCCACAAGACATTATTTTGTAGTGAGCCCATAACCGTGTTACCAATTCCCATCGTCAAGACAGATGTCAAGGTTGAGGCTGGTGAAATCAAGTTTTGTGGCATCAATGCCGCATTACCAATCACCATTTGTACGGCTAAGGCTTCACCAAACGCACGCGCCATACCGAAGACAATCGCTGTTAAGATACCTGGTGTAGCCGCACGCAAGATCACTTTATAAATCATTTGCCAACGGGTTGCCCCAATTGCCAAAGCTGATTCACGGTAATGACGTGGGACTGACTTCAACGTATCCACTGTCATTGACGTAATCGTTGGTAAGATCATGACGAATAACACAATGGTACCCGATAGGATACCAAACCCTGATCCACCAAACACTGTCCGAATAAATGGCACAACCACTGTTAAGCCGATGAAACCATAAACAACTGATGGAATACCAACCAGCAATTCAATAATTGGTTGCATGATTTTTGTACCACGCTTTTGCGCAATTTCAGTCATAAATAATGCCGTCCCAATTGCAAATGGTGTGGCAACAATTGCGGCTAAAAACGTCACCAAGAACGAGCCCATAATCATTGGCATCGCCCCGACATAAGGCTGCTTTGTTTGTGGATTAATCACTGATGGATTCCAAGTTGTGCCAAAGAGGAATTCTTTCACACTGACACCATCTTGGAAAAATGTTGATAGTCCACGACTCATAACGAAAGCAAAAATTGAAACGACCACAAGCACGATCAAGGCCAACGCAGACAAACTAATTGCCCGCCCCATTGCGTCTTGCTTCGTTGATTCTGACTTTTGCATCAACTTTTTTGTAATGTTATCCATTTTATCTCCAAAGTATTTGACGAGTGGTTACCCACTGTCTACTATATTTCAAATGCTGTTCTGATCTGACGTATGCATGATAACTACACGTCAGATTATTTTTTTATGATCTGGCCATCGACTTGACGGATAACTTGCATATCATGAACTGAGATATACCCTAGCTTTGGCACCAAAGTTTTTTGTATTTTTTCTGATGATAAATAATCCAAGAACTTGGCGACCTGCTTAGATGGGTTCCCCTTCGTATACACGTGCTCATACGACCAAATCGGATAGCGACCAGTGATGACATTGCTGTTAGTTGGCTTGACATGGTTAATTGTCGGTGCCACAACAGTATTGTTGATGTACCCAAGGGCTGCATAAGAGATAGCGCCAGGTGTTGTCGCAACAATTGACCGCACCATACCAGATGAATCTTGTTCTTGCGCTGAAGTACTCTTATCGCCCATCAAACCAAACTTTTCAAAGGTTGCCCGTGTCCCTGAGCCCGCTGCACGATTGATAATCACAATTGGCAAATCATGCCCACCGACTTGACGCCAGTTCTTGACTTTACCTGTGAAAATCTCACGTAGTTGCTGGGTGCTCAAGTTGGTCACCCCATTTTCTTTATTTAATAACGGTGTAATGCCGACAACAGCCACTTGATGATCGACTAGCTTAGTCGCATCAATTCCTGACTTTTCTTCGGCAAATACATCAGCGTTTCCTAAATCAACCGCGCCTTGTGCAACTTGACTTAGACCGGTACCCGTACCGCCACCCTGCACATTGACAAATGTTCCAAGATTAGCTTTCGTGTACTCTTCTCCGGCAGCTTCTACCAATGGTTGTAAGGCCGTTGAACCGACAGCCGTGATTGATGTGCCTGATGCACTTTTATCACGTGTAATGTAACCTGCGCCAATGGCCGCAATAAGACCCACGATGACGACTGTTGATACAATCATCCCGCGATGTGATTTCGACATGTTGATGCCTCCCAAGATTTAACTACAATAACTACTACTCTCCTATTATCTTAAAGTTTTGTAAATGTCATCGCGGGTGAATGTAAAGATTGTGTCAAGAAATATTTACAAAGGTAACGTCACACTGATTGTTGTGCCCACCGCAACTTGTGATTGTACTTTAATTTCACCATTGTGCTTATTAACAATTTCATTAACAATGGCTAAACCTAAGCCTGTGCCACTAGCAATTTTGCGTTGTCGTGATTCATCCCCACGATAAAAACGTTCAAAAATTCGGGATTGTTGATTCGTCGGAATCCCGATGCCCGTATCTTTAACATTTAACTGCCAATGCTGATGATCCTTGTAAGCCGTCACGTGAATGTCCCCACCTTGGACGTTATATTTCACTGCATTAACAATCAAGTTTTGTAAAATCATTTCCACGTCTGTTTTGAGACCACGAATGATAAAATCATCAGGCACGTCATTGCGCAATTGCACGGCTTTAGTCTCCGCCAATGGCATCACATGCTGCCATTGTTCGGCCACCATATCATGAATCACTAACTCCGTCTGTACAGCCTCTCGCTTTTGTTGCACACGTGATAATGAGAGAATATCATTGACCAATGACGATAGCCGTTTGGCTTCCTGCGCCACAATAGCCAAAAACATCTCCCGCGTGGCTTGATCTGCGCCGGCCGGTCCTTGTAATGTTTCGATAAAACCCGTAATCGCCGTTAGCGGTGTTTTTAGCTCATGAGACGCATTCGCCAAAAAGTCAGACTGCATCCGCTCAACTTGTAAGACCGATGTTAAGTCATAAATAATGATCATGACTTCCGCATGTTTCAGATTACCTTGATGATACAAAGTGCTAACTTCGTACTGTTTCATATCGCCATTAATTTGTAAATTCAAAATCGATTGTTGATTTTTTTGCGTATTAAACGTTTGGGTAATCAGCTCAGAGAGCGTGAACTGTCGAATCACCATACTTTCGGCAATCGGCGTTTCAGGGCGTTGAATGCCCAACAGGTCAGCCGCCGTTTCATTAAACACATCAATGGTATGGGCGCGATTAATATTAATCACCCCAACTGGTAAACTCGCTAGCAATGAACGATAGTTCGTCACATCACGTTGTGCAGTTTGACGTGCTTGTTCGATCTGATGTTGCATCACATTAAATTGCTTGATCAAGGCGTAATAAGGCGATCCTGGTTCTGCCAACACGCCTCTTGGGGTCTCACCAGCAACCGTATCGGCCATCCGTTTTTCCATCACTGTTAATTCTTGTTGTTGGCGATTTTCCCAAAAATTAGCCCATAGTACAATGACAAAAGTTGCCAAAGTCATAATTAAAACAAGCAACAGCCACTGTCTTAAATGGAGCTGCAAAAAACTACTCACGACGCCACAGAATACAAAATTGATAAACCAAAACGATAGAAATTTTAATATTTTTTTTGTCATTACC
>NZ_CBDKZH010000071.1:0-6922 GCF_965300815.1 Leuconostoc sp. | reverse complement strand
AAACTGATAATATCACATTGATAGCATTTGAGGTGGACATGGCAACAATTCAGGGGATTATCTTATTAAATTCTAGTTCGGCTGCCTTGCAGATCGTTAATCAGAAAACTGGGGAAAAAATTGAAAAAGTAACGCGTGATTTTGGTGAAACTGATATTAACGCACCTATTTTCACAACGGAAATTATGCGACGTGCGTTAGCGCAAGTGCATAAATTTCAACAATTATTACGTGATTATGCCGTCAAAGAAGTGACATTATATGGTAGTGAAACATTGTCACAAATGAAAAATGCGGTTTATTTTGCTGATCAAATTGAAACAGCAACTGGGCTTAAAATACAGTGGTTGAATGGTAATCAAGAAAGTTTTTATCGCCAATTAGCGCTACGGCAAGCTTATCAACAGCAAAAGGTCAGTGCGACAGACGGTCAATTTTTTGTTTTGGGCATGAGCTCTGCGCGACTTGATCTGAGTTATTTTAACAACGCACGGTTTGTGTTTTCGCAACATTCAGCAGTTGGGCCGATTCGATTGGCGCAAACCATTCATGATATGGCTATCGGGGTCGCACAGGAAACGGCTTTTGCCAGAGAACTGATTAATAGTAAATTAGCTGATTTTTGGCATATGTTACCACCTTATCAGCCAGCAGAGTCATTAATTTTACTGGGTGCTGGTGCCGCGCAACAGATATTCTTGCCGGAACATGCACATTGTGTTCGTGTGTCAAAGGTGATCATTCAAACGTTAGCGGATGATTTGGCTAATTTAAATGATCAAGCGATTATTGAAAAATATGCGGTTGATTTTAATGATGTGCCATTTATTCTCACAGAAATGTTACTGCTTTTGCATGTCATGTCAGCGCTGCAGGTGTCCACGTTGCAAATTAGTGATATTACCGTTTTAGATGGTTTATCGGTTAATGATGCACAAGCGGAAGCGGACATCGTGACGGCGGCACGTGGTATTGCAGATCGTTATTTGGTTGAACCAGTGCATCGTGAAATTGTGTTAACTTTTGCGACGCAATTATTTGACCGTCTCAAAAAAGTCCATCATCTCACAGCGCGTGACCGCTTGCTATTAATGGTTGCGGCCCTCGTGCATGATGTTGGGAGTTTTATTAATTCACAAAAACATTATCAGTATTCTGAAGATATTTTAACTGGTGTTGACTTTTATGGCTTGTCGACGGTAGAACAACGTATGATTGCAGCAATTGCACGCTATCATAGTGCAGAAACGCCGGACAGCGCTTTACGAACAGTTGCTGACTTTTCACCCCAGCAACGCCTACGTATTGCAAAATTGGCCGCGTTGTTACGATTAGCCGACGCGTTAGATGATAGTCGTTTACAGAAAATTACCCAGTTAACGGTCTCAATCGGGGAGAATCAGATTACGATTACGGCCCAAACATTAGCCGATCTGCAATTAGAAATTTTTGTCTTTACGCAGAAGGCGCGCTTTTTTGAGGCAGTATTTGGTTTACCCATTGTGTTAAAACGAAAAGGAAAGAGAAGTTGATGGTTGATTTGAAACACTCAAAATTTTATGTCAATCGTGAAATCAGCTGGTTGGCTTTTAATGATCGCGTTTTGGCTGAGGCACGGGATCCGCAAAATCCTTTGCTGGAACGTGCCAATTTTTTAGCGATTACGCAAAAGAACATGGACGAATGGTTCATGGTGCGTGTGGCGAGCTTACAACAGCAGGTGATGTTGGGGCATAATCGGGTTGACGCGACCGGTGAGACACCTAAGGCACAGTTAGATCACGTCGCGCAAGTTGTTGGGCAACAAATTAAAGATCAGTATCAGGTGTTAAATCGCCGATTATTACCGGCACTGAAACGCCAAAGATTTGAACTACTATCGGCAGAAGATTTATCCACGGAACAAAAAATATTTTTGAAAAGTTTTTTTGAACAAGAGCTGCTGCCCGTTTTAACACCGATGGCAATCGACTCAACACGACCATTTCCATTCCTAGCTAATGATACGTTGAACATTGGGGTACGTCTTCAAAAAGACAATGAAAAATCTGAGAAGTATTTGGCGGTACTCCAAGTGCCGGAAACTTCTGGGCGCGTGATTGCCTTGCCGGAAACGAATCAATTTGTCCTGATAGAAGTAGTGGTACAGCTGTTTTTGGCTTCACTTTTTCCTGGTTATACGATTAAAGAATCGACTGTTTTTCATGTCTTGCGGGATATGGAATTGGATGTGAGTGATGACGAAGACACTCCCAATATTTTGCAAGAAGTACAGTCAAAGCTGCAGGAACGGGAACGGGGCCGGATTATGCGGGTGATCTTATCGCATGAGGCCAGTAAGACGCT
This sequence comes from Leuconostoc sp., assembly GCF_965300815.1. Classification (NCBI taxonomy): domain Bacteria; kingdom Bacillati; phylum Bacillota; class Bacilli; order Lactobacillales; family Lactobacillaceae; genus Leuconostoc; species Leuconostoc sp. The sequence goes on along the minus strand of NZ_CBDKZH010000071.1, from coordinate 4,576 downwards.
GAAGAACAAGCTGGTTAAACTCTTACAAGTCGACGATGCCCGGACTTATTTGGTCAATGGCCCCGTTGATTTGACCTTTTTAACGGCTTGGTTGAAACTACTTGATGCCCCGACATTGCGTTTTCCGACTTTTAAGGGGTTTGACAATCCGGCATTAGTACCAGAAAAACTGTTTGACAGCATTCGCCAACAAGATTTTCTACTACATCACCCTTATGATGCGTTTAAACCAGTGGTACGTTTGATTCAAACGGCAGCACAAGATGACCAAGTGCTAGCGATTAAAATGACGCTGTATCGTGTTTCGGGGAAATCACCCATTATTAAGGCGTTGGGTGAAGCCGCACGACGTGGTAAGCAAGTCACGGTATTAGTGGAAATTAAGGCGCGTTTTGATGAAGAAAATAACGTTCATTGGGCGCGTGAGTTAGAGCGACAAGGTGTCCACGTCGTTTACGGCCTGCGGGGATTAAAGACCCACGCTAAAGTCGCTTTAATCGTCAGACGAGAAGATGATACCATTCGACGTTATGTCCATCTTGGTACGGGTAATTATAATGATGTCACGGCAAATTTCTATACGGATATGGGGCTGTTAACCAGTGATCCAGAACTTGGGGCTGATGTTGCCTCGATTTTTAACATTTTGACAGGTTATTCAGACCCAGGATTTTTCCATCAATTACACATGTCACCAGATGGTATTCGTGAATTTTTATATGAACAAATCGATAATGAAATTGCCAATGCTAAAGCGGGACGCCCTGCCGGGATTAAAATGAAGTTCAATTCACTATCTGATGAACGGATTGTGCGCCACCTTTATGAGGCGAGTCGTGCAGGGGTGCCCATTCAGCTTATTATTCGCGGTATTACGATTTTAAAAGTGGGTATTCCAGAAGTTAGTGATACGATTGAAGTACATTCGATTGTTGGGCGTTTTTTGGAACATAGCCGGATTTATAGTTTTGAAAATGGTGGCCAACCAAAAGTTTATTTGTCATCTGCCGATTTAATGACACGTAACCTTGATCGTCGCGTGGAATTACTCTTTCCACTTAAAGATGATCGTTTACGCGATCAAGTACGTGACATTTTCCAGACGATGTGGCAAGATAATGTCAAAACCCGAGTGTTACAACCGGACGGCACATTTTTGAAGAAAGATCGCCGTGGTGTCATGACCTACAAGGCACAAGAAATGTTTATTGCAGAATCGTTAACAGCGCAGAAAAATAGCCAAGATCGGGTGGCTGCAACTGAAGTGACGCGACGTTTTGAACCGTTGAATAACCCGTTTGTAAATGAAGAAGGTTGAGGGGACATATGACAGTAATTGCAGTGATTGATTTAGGATCAAACTCAGTCCGTATGACGGTGAGTCGCTACCATAGTGACGGCTCATACGAAGTCTTAGCGCGCTTTCAAGAAATGGTGCGGTTGTCGGCGGGGATGGGATCGGATAAAGTCTTACAAGAAGAGGCGATTAAACGGACCATTACCGCGTTAGAAAAATTCAAAAAAGCCTTAAAAGACTACGACCAAACCAAGCTTGAAACATATGCGGTTGCGACGGCAGCGGTGCGTCAGGCTAGTAATCAAGCTGCGTTTTTAGAACAGTTTGAGAAAACCATGGGCTTTCCATTACGTATTCTGTCTGGTGAGGAAGAAGCGCATTTTGACTATGTCGGTATTATTAATACGTTTTCAGTCAATGATGCCTTGATTCTAGATACTGGTGGTGCCTCCTCAGAATTGGTACTTGTGCGTAATCGTCAGGCTGTGCATGCGGTGAGCTTGCCAGTGGGAGCGGTGAATATTTCAGAAGCTTACCTTGAACGCGATAAGGTATCTGCCGCGGCATTGTTCCGTGCGATTTTGTCGTTACGGCAATTGTTTGGTGATATTTCGTGGTTGCGGGAATCGGTGAATATGCCTTTGATTGCCCTTGGCGGGAGCAACCGAACGTTGGCCAAAATTAGTCGTAAAAAAAATAAAGTCCAAGATATGCCCATTCACGGCTATCACATGAGCATTGGTGAAGTCGCGGCAATTTATGACAATATTTTGAGCGAAGGGTTAGATGGGCGTAAAAAGATCCCCGGCTTAGCTAAGGAACGTGCGGATATCATCGTTGGTGGGTTGTTGCCATTAGTTGAAATCCTGCTTTTTACAGAGAGTCGACAAGTGATCTTTTCACAAAGTGGGCTACGTGAAGGCTTCTTGTTTGAACAAATTATGACCAAAACTGGCCATCAAGTGGTCTCACCAGAACCAGCTGCCATGACGGTGGATAAAGAAGATTTGTAAGTTGTCTTGTATCAAAAAAAGTGCCAATCTCGATTAGAGATTGGCACTTTTTAATGAGAATAGCCACTAACGCGGCTAGTTAGCGTTATGATGATCCACCCGGCTATTTTATATAGATGTCCTGTATCGTTGGTATGAGTGGGTTTACCTTTCGAAACGTTGATGTATCAATGGTTTTCAGTATTCACATGTATATGTCTAAATTCATCCAAAGGCACTTTTTAAACGTTGTAGTGCTACAAAAAGTGCTACAATCTTTGCAATTCATCTAGCGCTTTTTGCGTCTCAATACTTCTTTTCTTATCAAGCAAATGAGTATAGACTGACAACGTAATATTAACGTCAGCATGACCTAATCTCTCACTGACGTATTGAATGGCGATGTCTTTAGACAACAAGTAACTAGCATGTGTATGCCGTAAACCGTGGAACGTGATTATCTTACTATCGTTCTTCTCTAAATACCGTCTTAGTTGCTTGTTCACGGCATTGTTAGTCGGTGGTAGACCAGTTGTGCTTTCAAAGGCGTAACGCTCACCAAACGTCCAACCTTTAGCTAATAGCATGATGTCATGCGGCATATCAATGACACGGTTTGAAGTCTTTGTTTTCGTAGCTTTAAATTCTTGGTCATTTGCTTGCCACGACTTGTTGATGTTTATCGTATTGTTCTCAAAATCAAAGTCATCTTTTGTTAGTCCTGCTATTTCAGCATAACGAGCGCCTGAATAAATAGCAATCAAAATCATGTGGCTAGTTGTTGCGTCGCTTTTGTTGTGGGCGCAGGTAGCATCACGACGAACAACTAAAGACACTTTTTCGCAAGGACAACTAGTCCTTTTTTATTTGGAGAAAATTATGAATCACTTTTATGATTGGGTTAAAACAGCATTTGATGTCTTCATCGCCGTGGGTGGTGGTTTGGGTCTATCTAGGTTTTTAAAAGCTAGTGCGGCTACACAGAAGAACGAACACATTAAAACAGCACTTACTTTAGCAAGCCAAGCAGTCTTACAAGCACAAGCCTTTCTAGGTGGCGGACAAGTACAACAAGATTCAGCTGCTGCTTCATTAAAAGAACGCCTTGATAAAACTGGACTAGGCAAGTATTTCACCGAACAGCAAATTCTTACTTATATTCAAGAAGCGTACGCCAAAGCTAAGGCAGACGGCTCACTTGACAAGGTAAAGCCGCTTGTATCAGCTGACGACTTAAAGGCAGCCGAGGCGGTTGTTGCAAATACGCCAGAAAAAGTCAGCGAATAGGAGATATTATGGGTTACACAATTAAACAAGATATTGTCGTTCCTAACAGGTACGTGGCTCTAAATAGCGCCACGTTTCCAACATATAATCAAGTCAATTTGCATTCAACAGGCAACCCGCGAGCCAGTGTTCAAAATGAACGCGACTACTTAGCTGGGCATTATAATGAAGCTAATTATACACATCTGGTTGGCATCACGAACGGTGAAGTTGATATTCGACAAGTGATGAACACAAATGGCGGTGGCTGGGACTTAGGTGGTGATTGGAATTGGGACGGATACGCATGAATCGAATTTGCAGAGGGTTCTATCCGCTCGCAAGACGATTTTAACAAGGCTTATCCAGCCTACATCTGGTTAGCGCGTCAACTCGCAAAAGAGGCCGGAGCTGGTAGTACAATTGACAACCAGAACACGTCGGGGACAAAAACGCATAACTACGCAAGCGCCACAGGACATGGTTCAGACCATACTGACCCTATTGCGTTCCTAGCTAAGTGGGGAGTGTCTCGTGATAAGTTAAACGCGGATATTGTCAATGGTATTGGGGATAACATAGCACCAGTCGTCGCGCCTCGACCGCAACCCGTGTCTAATACATCGGCAATTCAAGCGTTTAAGAACGCAGGCAATAACTTTACTGCGTACAATGGATTCCGAGCCGATGAGATTAAGCAAGTCAACGGCATTTGGCAAGCAGTCAATTATGATCTAGCGGGTGGGCGTGATTTTTCTTGGACGAACAACGGTATTCCTTTAGATATTGTTGATAATGTTACGCGCGGGAACCAAGCCGCAACGAAAGTTGACGACACGTTAAAGTTCAACGGAAATTACAACCATGGCACGATTGATGATTATGATACATCAAGCAACGCCGTTGGAATTAAGTACGGCCACTACGGAGAAATTTGGTTTAATGCCGATGCTTTCCTTAAGTTATAACTGAATAAACTAAAAGACCCGATCAGATTAATTTCTGGTTGGGTCTTTTTTGT
>NZ_CBDKZH010000070.1:0-7065 GCF_965300815.1 Leuconostoc sp. | reverse complement strand
ATATATATATTTAAAAAGTCATCCCACCCCAAAAAATCGGCTGAACACGCAGTATCATGGTGCTTTTAAAACGAGGCTAAAAACGCTGATTGGTGAAAAATACCCCGCAATTCCGATATAAAACATGATTTATTTAATATTTTTGTAACATTGGTGCGAAATTTTGTTACATTGCTCAACGCTTTTGTCAAATAAAAACGCCACCTCATTAATTTGAGGTGACGCTAATACGTACTAAATTTTATAGTTCTTGTTCAAAATCAGCTGGTGTATACAACTTCAACCAGTTACTGAAGATGAATTGTGCAATAAATCCGGCAATGATTGGAATAATAATCCAAGCAATCAAAGCTGTAAATGGATTAATGAAGTGGTTCATCACGTTTGCTGGAATTGATGGATCCTTCACCATTGATTGGATTGGTGAAACTAATCCAATGTAACCGAATCCGGCAGTTGTTGGTGTCCCTTGAATGTTGAACAACGCAACTGGCACGGCAGAGATAGCCGCTGCCAGCATGAATGGTAGCATGGTTACCGGCTTAGCAAAGACAGATGGCATCATACCCTTCATGGCACCTAGCGCAATCGCTACTGTGACACCAGGCTTGTTAACACGCCATGAGTTAATCAACAACACAATTGTTGTGGCCACAACACCCATTGCGGCAGCACCAGAACCGATACCTGACAATGAAATAGCCAAAGCAATACCAACAGTTGAAACAGGTGTAATAATGATAATTGAGAACGCCATGGCAATCAACATAACCATTGGAATTGGTGCCAAACGTGTGAACGTTTCAATCAAGTTACCAATCCAAGTTGTGACAGCCCCAACGTAAGGTGCAATCATCTTACCAAACAAACCAACACCACCACCGATGATGATTGGGCTCAAAATGATGGCAACAGAACCAAAGCCCTTCAAGTAACGGGCAACTAACCATGTCACAAAGACTGCAACGGCTGCCACGATCATGGCATTGATCACATCACCAGCGCCGCTAGCAATGTAGATATTACTTGGCGCAATTGTCTTAGCCCCTGTAATTGGGTTCACAAAGCCAGTTGGTACTTGCGCCCACTTGATTGAACCAGATGCTGCAGCTGTTGCAATTGCCACAACCCCAACATCCAAACTCTTCATCTTAAATTGCAAGGCAACCGCCAAACCAATCAAAACGGGGATGAATGATGTGAACAACGTCAAAATTGCGCTGAGATCTCCACCAAATGTGGTTGTCCCCAAACCAGAATATTGAATGATGTACTTCATTACCGCAGATGGTAACACACCAATCAAAATACCTTGCGCTGAACCAGACAAAACTTTAAAGAAGAAATCCTTCAACTTAAGTTCTGTATCACCACTAAATGTTACTGGGGCATTTTCCACAGCCTTACGAGCGTATTCTTCATTACGTAAGTCTTGTGAATCTTTTGAAGCCCACTTTTGGCCTTCTGATTTAATCGTCATAATTTCCCTCACCTAAAATTACAGCAATCCCTAACTGTATTGCTAAGTTTTTTCCATCAAAATTTTACTACGTGCCATACCGTGACACAAAATGACATAAGAAAACCCGCGGCTACTGCGGGTATTCCTGTGTTTAGTACTTCACAGCATTTGCAGGTGTTTCACCCTTGGCAAATGCTACGGCAGCATCAAATGATTGATGTACCATTTCACGCACAGCGTGCGTTGTATAGAATGCTGTATGTGGTGTCACATAAACATTTTCACGTGAGATCAAGTCATCCAAACGCTTGTCTTCCAAACCGTTTTCTGACCAGTCCTTGTTGAAGACACCAACTTCGCCTTCATAAGTATCCATTACGAAGCCAAACAACTTCTTTGAATCCAATGCGGCAACAACGGCGTCTGTATCAACCAACAAACCACGAGAAACGTTAACCAAGACTGCGTCATCCTTCATCTTAGCAATTGTTTCTGCATTGATCATTTGATCATTGACACCTGGAATGTGTGGTACGTGCAATGACACGACGTCTGATTGTTCAAGCAATTCATCCAATGTGTCAACGTAAACACCTTCAGCTTCAAGTTCTGGGTTGCGGTAAACATCATAAGCGACAACCTTTGCCCCGAAACCTTGCATGATTTCCAAGAAGACACGGCCGATGTGACCTGTTCCAACAACACCAACAACTTGGTCACGCACTTCACGACGGATTGTTGGTTCCCAACGCAAATCACGCTTTTGCACTTTGTTTTCCATCACCTTAGCTTGTGACAACAAAGCAGCAACTTGGATGGCTGCATGTTCAGCAATCGCGTTTGGTGAGTAAACTGGGACGTTTGAAATGTTGAAGTCCAAAGCCTTTGCTGTTTCAAAGTCAATGTTATCTGTTCCAACATTACGCAAAGACATGTTTGTCACACCAGCTTCTGCCAATGCCTTCAATGTTTCAGGCGTATAGTCTAATTGTTGATAAACAACCACTGAATCTGACCCCTTAGCCAAAGCGGCTGTTTCTGGTGTCAAAAGTTCTTGGGTGTAATCAACTTCAACTTCTGGATGAGCTGACTTCCAATCTTCTAACGCTGGCTTTTCGTCATTACGAACACCGTAAGCAAAAATCTTCATAATATCCTCCAAAAATTTTATTACTATCTTATTTTACCCTATATTGTGCATATTTGCACGTGAAAGTATTAATTTAATGAGATTATTATATTGCACGCATTACCGTGAAATCCTGATGATATTACATCTCATTTTACCTGATCAAGTTCATTTCTAGCTAATAAAAAAGCTAACCGCAACTCACAAAGTTATCGATCAGTTTTCTCATCATCACTTGACAACTGGCTTTTCCCCAGATTTCGTCAAAATACCGTCAATAAAGCCGTACTCCAACGTTTCTTCAGCGCTCATCCAATAATCACGTTCTGTATCATGTGCAATTGTTTCCAAGTCTTTGCCAGACGCATCGGCCAAAATACGGTTCAACTTTGCCCGTGTTTTCGTCAATTGTTCAGCAATAATGGCCATATCTGTTTGCTGAGTACCACCAGCAGCACCACCCATTGGTTGGTGAATCAAGTATTCAGCATTAGGCAACATGAAACGGTGCCCTTTTTCACCAGAACTGGCAATAATTGTTCCCATTGAGGCCGCCAAGCCCATCACAATAGTTGTCACCGGTGCCTTAATAAAGTTCATGGTATCGGTAATTGATAGCCCAGCAGTTACTGAGCCACCAGGTGAATTGATATACATTGAAATTTCTTTCGTTGGATCTTGGGCTTCCAAAAATAACAATTGGGCAACAATTGAAGTTGCCATGCTATCTTCGATTTCGCCTTGTACCAAAACAATACGATCTTTTAACAAACGTGAAGGCAAGTCATAGCTTTCACGGCCGTTTGCTGTTTGTTCAATAACTCCTGGCCACATAGTTGTTAAGCTCCTTTTCATGGTCCCAGTTTACCATCCCCACCAACAGGTGGCATGATAAACTGGTCAATTATGTGTCACTCGATGTCAGTACCGAGTCACTAAGACTATTTTAGCACAAACACAGTTAGAGTGCTAAAATTTGTTTTACAACTTCGCTAAGTCAAACGGTATCTCATCTTTGATCATTTGTTCTAGTTCTTTTAACTTCCGCATGCGATGATTCGCCCCAGATTTACTAATTTCTAGATAGTCTCCCAGTTCAGCTAACGAGGCATCTGGATGCTCTAAACGGGCTTTAGCGATATCGCGTAACTTTTTAGGTAACAAATCTAAATCCCCAATCGCATTGGCAATAAATAGAATCTGTTGCACTTGTTTGTTAGCCGCATCCGCTGTTTTTTGCATATTTGCCATTTCGGCATTCATCATGCGATTGACCGAATTGCGCATATCACGCATCATACGGATATCTTCAAATCGCAACATGGTCTGAGAAGCCCCAATCAGCGACAAAAAATCCACAATCTTTTCCGCCCGCTTAAGATAGACAATAAAACCGCCCGCACGATCAGTAATTTTAGCAGGCAAGTTAAATTCTTGCATCATTTGCAACATTTTTTCAGCGAGTTCTTCGTGGGTTGTAAAAATTTCTAAATGATAATTGGCTTTTTCTGGCGAGTTCACTGAACCAGCCGCCAAAAAGGCCCCACGTAAAAAGGACCGTCGCTTATCCTTTTGGTTTAACAGCCGGGCCGGGATTTCTGGATGTAACCCAAAGGGATCAACCCCTAAATCAGCCAACACTTCCTCAACCTGTGTCTTCAGCAATACACCATAGGATTTATGCTGTGATAAATAACTGTGATCAGCCATCGTCACTTCAACCACCACGCCGTCATAATTTTGCGTTAACAACGTGTAAATACGGCGCGCAATCGCGGCGTTTTCAGTTTTGACAGACACGGTTTGGTCAAAGCCCAGCGTACTGACACCATTCATACGCATTAGGGCCGATAATTCTGCTTTAGCGTTACCATCATGAACCAGTAACCCTGTTAATTCTTTTTTGACATCAGCCGCGTATGACATATTTTCACTCCAAAATTTGCATCAATTCTGCCATGATTTTATCGCCATCATGGAACGCCCCGGCATCACGCAACTGTAGAAAGTCTCCAGCAATTTCTTGCGCGCCCTGCACAGCAACAGCGGCAGGGTCTAATTTCACTTGGTTAGAAATTTCATGCCATTTTTGAAAATCAACGAAATCATCAGGGACAATCGCATCGTTGGCAATCACGTAATCAATCACTGGTGCCCCAATATGAGCATTTAAGGCTAACAAATGCTGGGCATCTGTGTAAGCATCTGTTTCACCTTTTTGCGTCATAATATTTGAGATATAGACTTGCTTGGCAGCCGTTAATCGTAATGCTGTCCGTACTTCCGGCACCACCACATTGGGTAGAATTGAGGTAAATAAACTGCCTGGTCCATACACAATCATATCAGCGTCCAAAATCGCCTCAACGACTTCTGGTGCAGCTCTAGGGATATCCTGTGAGGCATCACGGGTGACCCAAACATGATCGATTGTCTTGTGCGCTTTTGTAATTTCGGACTCACCGGCCAAAATGTTGCCATCTTTAAATTCCGCGTGCAAAACTAGTGGCTCATTCGAAACGGGGTAAATACGGCCCCGCACTTTCATAAAGTCTGCCAGGTGCTGCACAGCATCAAAAATGCTATCATGCATTTCAGTCATGGCGGCAATAATCAAATTTCCCACCGCATGCTGGGCAAAAAAATCGTCTTTGGCATCAAAACGATATTGCATGACTTGTTTGATGGCCGGATCCACGTCTGACATTGCCACTAAGATGTTGCGAATATCACCAGGGGGCACAATATTAATGTAATTACGTAGTAGACCACTTGATCCACCATCATCCGCAACCGTGACAATAGCGGTTAAATCGATACGTTCTTTAACAAGCGGTTTAATAATGACGGGTAATCCTGAACCACCGCCAATGATCACTATTTTTGGTTTATTTGGCATATTTCCAATTGTTCATACTACCTGATACCATCTGAGACCAGCGACACAGCAGCAGTCGCAGACGGGTAGTCAACGTCTTCACCTTCCTTGATTTCTTTTCATTATCTCACATTTTAGCATGATAGTTGCAATTTTTCAGATTTTTGGTATACTTATTATATGTAAGTAAGATTGCTAGTATGCTTGTGAGCATACCGTCCCTATTTGCAAATACAAACAAATTGGAGATCTCATCACATGACAGAAAAATTAGATATTGCTTCAGCAGCACGGAAGTTAAAGAGCCCAAATATCAAAACACGCAAGCGTGCTTTGAAGGCTATTCACGACTTAGATAAGCAAAAGAAAGCATCACGCTAATCGTCATTAAAAGCCCACTGTTCTGAGAACAGTGGGCTTTTTTCTGTTATTAATTTACTGCCCGCGCCAAATCACGCGTGATAATTTCTTTAAGATATTTACCCGTGTAAGATGTGGCATGCGCCATCACCTTTTCAGGCGTTCCAGTGACCAAGACGTTCCCGCCACCTTCACCACCTTCTGGTCCCATATCAATAACCCAATCAGCTGATTTAATCACGTCTAAATTGTGCTCAATCACCACGACAGTATTTCCCGCCTCAACAAGTCGTTCCAAAACGACCAGCAAACGCGCAATATCATCGACATGAAGACCAGTTGTTGGCTCGTCTAAGATATACATTGTTTTACCGTTGGTGCGTCGGTGCAATTCTGAGGCAAGCTTCATGCGCTGGGCTTCCCCACCCGATAGGGTCGTCGCCGATTGGCCCAACTTGATGTAGCCAAGGCCGACGTCCACAATCGTTTGTAACTTACGGGCAATTTTGGGAATTGGGGCAAAAAAGGCTAGTGCCTCTGTGGTTGACATGTCCAAAATTTGTGAAATGTTATGCCCTTTATATGTCACTTCCAACGTTTCCGTATTATAACGTGTGCCGCCACAGACTTCACAGGTCACGTAAACGTCAGGCAAGAAATTCATTTCAATTTTAATCACACCGTCGCCACGGCAATTTTCACAACGACCACCCTTGGTATTAAATGAGAATCGGCCTTTGTTGTAACCCCGCATCTTAGCTTCGTTCGTCTGCGCAAACAACTCACGAATATCATCAAATACACCGGTATAGGTTGCCGGATTAGAACGTGGCGTGCGCCCAATTGGTGATTGGTTGATGTCAACAACTTGTTCAATGTTGTCAACGCCTTCAATCGTGCGATACTTCCCCGGCTTTTCTGAATTATGATTTAACTTCTGCTTTAATGCGCGCTTCAAAATTTGGTTTACCAGTGTTGATTTACCAGAACCCGACACTCCTGTCACGGCCACAAATTTGCCCAAAGGGAACTTGACCGTCACGTTTTTCAGGTTGTTTTCTTGCGCCCCTTTAATCGTAATGGCCTGGCCATTACCCTCGCGACGCTGAGTTGGTACTGGAATAAACTTTTTCCCAGAAAGATACTGACCCGTAAGTGAGTTTGGATTAGCCGCTACTTCCGCTGGCGTCCCAGTCGCGACAATTTCGCCACCCAAGGTACCCGCACCAGGGCCGA
>NZ_CBDKZH010000069.1:0-7122 GCF_965300815.1 Leuconostoc sp. | reverse complement strand
ATTATTGATGTTAAAAATGATGAATTTCTTATTAGTTTATCATGTCACTGTAAAATAATATACCATAGCTATGAATTTAATGTATATTTAATGCAATGCTAATCAATTCGGCTCATAAGTCTAAAAAATAGGCAAACAAAAACCCCTTAACCTTGCTCGGTGCTAAGGGGTTACATTTATCATAATCGTCAACAATCACACCAACGTTAAAAGGTTATGATTGGTTATCTTGATTGGCGTAGCGCATCATGGGGTTGGCTGAGACGGCGGTATTGATAGACACTTTCTAGGACGAAGACAGCAATACCGGCCCAAATAAAGACAAACACCACGATTTTATGCCAGCTTAAAGGTTCGTGTAATACGAAAACGGCGACTAGGAGTTGCATGGTTGGATTTAAATATTGGATAAAGCCAAGCGTCATAAATTGCGTATTTTTGGTGGCAACGGCAAAGAGGGCTAGTGGCACAACAGTCACGGCACCACTGGCAATAATCAAACCGGTGACTGTTGGCCCGTTTTGTGTAAGGATATGGGGCGACAAAAGTAAATAAATGGCGGCAAATGGCGCCACACATAAGGTTTCTAATGCGAGTGAAATCGTTGCTGGCAGTGGCACTTGTTTTTTAATCAAGCTGTAGAGGCAAAAAGAGGCCGCCATCAGTAACGTTGACAAGGGGAGCGCGCCAGTTTGCTTAGTCAGCAGTACGACGCCAATCACAACCAGGAGTAAGGCAATCATTTTAGCTGGCGATAACCGCTCGTGCAAGAACAATACCGCAATGGCCACATTCATCAAGGGCATCATGTAGTAACCAAGACTCGCCTCGGTAGCTTGATTATGTGTCACCATATAAATGTAAATATACCAGTTGACGGTAATCAGTAGACCACTTAGCATGATCCAAAGAATTTTTCGGTTTTGTGTGAGGGTGACGATGGTTTGCCAGACAGTATGCCAACTATTTTGAAAAAGCAACACCACGAAAATGGTCACCAAGGACCAAACAATGCGGTAAGCTAAGGTATCGAGTGCCGGAACGGCATGGAGTAATTCCCAAAAGATACCTAGAACGCCCCAAAATACGTAGGCTAGTAAGCCTGACGTCACACCAACTCGTGTATTGCCCATCTATTTTTCTCCTGTCAAATTAAAAAGTTATGATTATCATATCATGGTTGAATTAAAAATAATGATGAAACTGTCATTTTTATGCAAAAAAATAAATCCAATCGACTGACTGGATTTATTTAACGTGATAGACGTGATCATGGATGTTGTCAAAACTATGATGATGTTGATTGAGTAGCGGTGGCACTGTTAACTGGGCAGTTGCCCAAAATGCAGGAGAATTGGTTGCTTGCATTTTCTCCCCAATGACAATGAAATCACCAGCAAAATGTGCTTGACGTAATGCCTGTAAGACGGCCAAATCACTGTTATCCGTGTCGGGTGCCCAGCTCATAATTACCACCGCATGGGGATAAATACGCAAGGCTTGGTCAGCAGCGCAAGGTATCACAGGTGTCCAAGGATCAGGACGTTGATTATCTTGACCTGACCAGACAAAGTTGTCGGTCGCGACCACATCATCACCCCGCGCGCGTAACCCATGCGAAATCACGCCATTACCAGCCATTATCTCCAGTACTGGACGTCCGGCAACGAAGTCGTGCAAGTCATCCAACCAGCGGTTGTTGGGCAAATGCCAAATCCCATAAGTCGTAATTAACGCCTGACGAAAGTCAGCTAGTAGGGTTTCTAATGCCATTAATGCTGGCTGGTTGACGAGTTGGTGGACACTAAAACTGAGTGCTGGTAACAGGTCATCGGGTAATTGTCGTTGGGCTAAGCCTAGATAGGTGGCGAGTGCCGCGTTAATTTTGCGTTGTGCGACAGGGTGATCAGCAAATTGTTGCTGAAACTGTTGGAGTTGTTCAAACATCGTCAGTGACATCACGACGGTTATTCGGGTGACGCTTTGAGAGGGTTTCAACATGATAACGCTTGCCGTTAAAGACAAAATCAACGCCACCATCATGTTTTAACTGGTAGCGCATACGCCAAAAAGTCATTAGCGCAACAACGCCACAGATGGCCAAAACCAACAAAACAATTAAGAAAACAGCTGCCACAAAAATTAGAATGGCTGGGACTGCTACACCAATTACGGCAAGCAAGACAGGGATAGCGACTACGAGACCTAATATCACGGTCACAATAGCGCCAATAACTTCAAATATTTTTCGCATCTTAACGACCTTTCCGAGAATAATGGCATTAGGCCAACGCTTCAAGTTGTTGTTGGAGCGCCAAAGGGGTCATGTGATTGCCCAAGTGTGGCCCAAAGGTTTGCACTAAGTTCGCCACTGAGAAATCCGTCACCAGTTGCATTTCGTGAGTGAGCATATCGTCAATAGCAATTACCGCTTCTTGGCGTTGCAACATCGTTTGCGCTAATTTTTGATCCGCAATCACAGCCGCTAGCGTATCATCCGTGACCCGATTGTGCAAGAAATCATCTGTATTGATGCCAACTTGTTGCGCTGTGGCAACTGACAGGGCTTCTGAATAATGCAGATTTTGGTTTGTCACACGTTGTTGGATTTGCACTAAAAAGTTGCGGGCCTTTTTGTTGCCTTCGATTTGGGCTGCTTTATAGTCACACACCACGTGGAAAATTGTATCGGCTAGCGAAGTTGGTTGGTCCGTTAAAACTGCGCGGTGCGTCGCATATTCGGTGACTGTATCAGGGTTGATCAACGGAATAAACCGCAAACGGGTGCGCGTGGCGAGACCAGGGGTAATATAAAGTAAGCGTTCTTCAGTTTTTAAACAGGTTGGTGAAAATGGGTTGGAAAAATGATAAATATCAAGCATGTGATGCCTCCGTATCAAGATAGTGAGACTTAAAATGAGCTATTGTCCAGAGAGTTATTTTACCCGCAAAACACGTCCTTGTCGACTGATACGCTCAAAACCAAACAAGATCTGTGTTAAAATAAAATGTGAGGGCAATCAACAATTTCAGCCACACTTATTTCATGATCATGACCTTAAATGATAATTAAATGAGTTGCTGTATTTGAATAAGGGACAACAACGTCTGCCTGAATGATAATTATGTTGAGAAAGAGGTGTCATTATGAATTGGGACCAATTCTTCGTGCCATATGAGCAGACAGTGACAGAATTAAAAGTAAAGCTGCGTGGGTTACGCGAACAGTACGAACAAGATGGGAAAAATTCACCCATCGAATTCGTGACTGGTCGGGTAAAATCACGGGCATCTATTGAAGAAAAAATTGTACGACGCCACTTGGACGAATCACGTTTAGCGCTTGATTTACAAGATATTGCCGGCGTCCGCGTGATGACAAAATATGTGGAAGATGTGTACCGCGTTGTTGAATTACTGCGGGAACGCTCTGATTTTCAAATTTTAGAAGAACGTGATTATGTGATGAATGCGAAGCCGTCTGGCTATCGCTCATATCATATTGTGATTGAATATCCAGTTCAGATGTATCATGGTGAGAAAAAAGTGTTAGCCGAAATTCAAGTTCGCACGATTGCCATGAATGTCTGGGCAACGATTGAACATGATTTGCGTTATAAGCATGGCAACGAACTCCCAGCTGACTTAGCAGAACAACTGACCTTGTTAGCGGATGAAAATTTTGAATGGGATCAACGGGTCAGTGAAATTCGGGCAGCAGAATGAAAATAGCAATTTTTAACAATCATGACGCCAGTTCACAAACGATTACCCAAGCGTTAATCGTTGCGCTGGAAAGAGCGGGACTAACCATTGATCATGGACGGCCAGACGTCGTCGTGTCGGTGGGTGGTGATGGGACGTTTTTAGGAGCGTTTCAACATTACGTCGATCAAATTGATACGGTCCGTTTTGTTGGCTTGCATACTGGCCACTTGGGGTTTTATACGGACTGGTTGCGAACGGAACTGCCGCAATTGGTCGCAAGTCTTCAACATGATAATCATGAACGAGTCAGCTATCCCTTACTGGAAATGACGGCTGTTTATGACAGTGGGTTAGAGTATCGTTTTTTGTCGTTAAATTAAGCAGTCATTAAGCAACCCATGGGGACGCTGGTGGCCGATATTTATCTTGGTGATCAATTATTTGAACGGTTTCGTGGCGACGGGATTGCGGTTGCAACACCATCAGGATCAACGGCTTATAACAAGGCCAATGGTGGGGCAGTGCTACATCCCAGTATTCCGGCCATTCAAATGTCAGAAATTGCTTCCATTAACAACCGCGTATTCCGAACACTGGGTTCACCACTGATTGTGCCAGATGGGCAAGAAATTGTGATGCGACCAAAAAGTGATCATTTTTTGGTGATGTATGACCAGTCTGATATCAAGGGTCAAAACATCGCCGAATTACGTTTCCGCGTGGCGGATAAAAAAATTCATTTTGCTGCTTATCGGCATGTGGATTTTTGGCAGCGCGTGAAACGTGCGTTTATTAGTGACATCAGTTAATTAAATGAGAGGAAATGTTTGACACACTTTGTGTGTCAAACGTGGCATAATAATGCAATTTACATGGACCTATTCAGGGACTGAACAGCGCAAAGTGCGCACATTTTTACAAGCACATGGTGTGTCACACCGAATGTTTAGCCAAATGAAACACAATGGTGGGGCGATTTTAAAAAACGGCCAACCGGTGTATACGTCAGATTATTTAGATGATGGCGATGAAGTGACCATCGTGATGCCAACGGAAAAAAGTAATGATTTGGTGGTGCCAGATTACAAGCCACTAGACATCATTTTTGAAAATGAACATTGGCTTGTTGTTGATAAGCCCTATGGGGTGACGACTGTGCCTGGCCATGCTGACCGGTTGCACACGTTGGTCAACCAAGTCAAAGGGCATCTAGAAGAAACAAACGCCGAAGATTTGGTGCCACACGTTGTCACACGACTTGATCGCGACACGTCAGGGATTGTGTTGTTGGCTAAGCATCGCTTTGCGCATGCCGTTTTGGATCAACAACTGCAAGAGCATACGGTGGAAAAGTTCTATTTAGCCTACACCAGTGGCATTTTGCCAGAGGATCATGGTGATATCAATGCGCCAATTGGTCGCGTTGAGGGTGATTTTATTAAGCGTGAAGTCCGTGATGATGGAAAGCCATCGCGGACAGAATACTGGGTTGAACGCCGCTATGATGAAGATGGCGATAATCCGATGACACGTGTACGCGTGCAATTGCATACTGGTCGGACACATCAAATTCGCGTTCATTTCCAAAATATTGGCCATCCTTTAGTTGGCGATGATCTCTATGGTGGGCCACTTTGGCATGGCTTGGAACGACAAGCCTTGCATGCTTACCATATGAAGTTTTATGATCCTTTTATTGAGGATTACCGTGAGTTTAATACGAAGTTACCAGAAGATTTAAAAGGGCTACGCGATTTGGCATAATCTGATCGCGTTTTTGTTTGATAATTGCTGGTGACAAGTCAAGATAGGTGGGTGATAACATGGCAGAACAAACCGAACAATTAGATGAAACAATTCAACTCCTATCTGACTTGTTACAGTCCGGGCAAGACAGTGAGTTCATTGAGAGCTTTGAAGCGTTACACGATTTTGAAATGGCGCAGGTGTATGCCGAATTACCAGAACAATTTCGTGCAGTGGCGTGGCGTTTATTACCAATAGATGTTTTGGCTGCGGTATTTGATAATTTAGATGTTGATGAAGTGGACATTGCTGGTTTGTTGGCAGAAATGCCGCCACAACGAGGCGCACAAATTTTGCAAGAAATGTATACCGATAACGCGGTTGATTTATTGCAAGAAATGCCGTCAGGACAAATTGCCACGTATCTCAGTCTTATGCCAAAGGCCGATGCTGATTCGGTTCGTAAGCTGATCAACTATGATGATCAAACGGCCGGCTCACTGATGTCGACGGAATATTTGGCGGTCAAAGAGGATTTGAAAGTCGGCGAAGTCATGCGGTTGGTTAAAAAACAAGCGCTTGAGGCCGAGTCCATTAGCTACGTCTACGTATTAGACCAACAAGGGTTACTGGTTGGAGTTATTTCACTGCGTGATTTGTTGACGCATCCAGATGACATGCCCGTTTCAGAAATCACCAATGATCGCATTATTAGCGTGCGGGCCGGTGATGACCAGCAAGAAGTTGCGCAAATTGTGGCCGATTATAATTTCTTGTCAATTCCCGTTACGGATGATAAGAATCATTTATTGGGTGTGATTACTGTCGATGATATCGTGGATGTTATTGATGAAGAAGCGGTTGAAGATTATTCTGGTTTGGCTGCCGTGAACGTGAGTCAAATTAATGATTCACCTTGGCATTCAGCGGTGAAACGCATTCCGTGGTTGATTGCTTTGTTGCTGTTGGGGATGCTAACGGCGACGGTAATTGGCTCATTTGACGGTTTGGTACGACAAGTGGCCATTTTGGCCGCGTTTATTTCCCTGATTACGGGAACTGCTGGTAATGCTGGTACCCAGTCCTTGGCCTTGGCTGTGCGTCGGATTGCCGTCGGCAGTGAAAATAGTGGCTTGCGTGACTTTCTGAGTGAAGTGATTGCAGGCTTGATTGTTGGGTTAGCAACAGGGATGTCAGTGTTTGCGATTGTCACTTTTTGGAAGCACAATATGATTCTCGGCTTTGCCGTGGGGGTAGCAATGACCATGGCCATCATGGTAGCGAATTTGGCCGGCTATCTTATTCCTTTGTTGATTGACAAATTAGGATTTGACCCAGCGGTCGCCAGTGGCCCGTTTATTACCACACTATCTGATTTAACGTCCGTGTTGATTTATTTCAATGTGGCACAACTCTTTTTGGTACATCTTGCTGGTGGCTAATCTTGTTGTGACGCGATTGATTGTGTATACTATTGGATTAATAAGGCAAGGAGAAAAATAATGCCAACGCGTAGCGACATGCATCAAAGACACCAAAATGGTGGGAAACAACCGAAAAAAAGACACTGGGTACGACGTATCTTGATCACAGTTGTCTTATTATTGCAGGTATCCGGCGATGCGGGTGGGACTTTGGCCTATTACAAAATGCACCGCACGGACACTA
>NZ_CBDKZH010000068.1:0-7496 GCF_965300815.1 Leuconostoc sp. | reverse complement strand
GCTGGACTGGTGATACTGGTTGGCTAACGGCTATTAACGAAACACTCTTTATGACCTTCTGGTCTGCGCTATTTGGCGGTTTGCTTGGCCTGATTTTTGGGGTTGGCTTGGTGATTACGGCACCTAATGGGATCACCCCAAATCGCGCCGGCTTTTGGCTCTTAGATAAAATCGTTTCAATCTTCCGTGCTGTCCCATTCATTATTTTATTAGCCGCCATTGCACCGTTTACGAAGCTCTTGGTTGGCACACAAATCGGGACAACCGCAGCGTTGGTACCGTTGTCACTTGGTGTCTTTCCTTTCTATGCGCGCCAAGTGCAAGTCGCTTTATCAGAAGTCGACGGCGGTATTGTTGAAGCCGCACAATCTGTAGGCGCCTCATTTTGGGATATCGTCTTCGGCGTTTACTTGCGTGAAGGCCGTTCAGAAATCATTCGTGTCTCAACTGTCACACTCATTAGTTTAATTGGTTTGACGGCCATGGCTGGTGCCATTGGTGCTGGTGGTTTGGGTAACATGGCCATTTCCTATGGTTATAACCGTTTTGCCACAGATACTACCTGGTTTGCCACTATTCTTGTCTTAATTCTTGTCTTGATTGTCCAAGTGGTGGGGGATTACCTCGCTAAAAAGTTAAGCCATAAATAAGCACGCTTATCCAATATAATCGCTTATAAAAAATGCTAATACCTCGCGTATTAGCATTTTTTATTATTTTTGCAATAAAACCGTTACCTTTTATGAGTGCTGCACTCATCCTGATTTTTCTACCCACTAAAAAAGACTAGCATCAGCTAGCCTTTTGACGTTATCGCGTCAATGTAAATTCAAAACGTTCGCCCACATAATAGGAACGGACATATTCAAACGGTCGATCATTTTGGTCAAAAGAGACTTGACGGACCGTCAGCATCGCATCCCCACGCTTAATTTGTAACAATTCTGCCAGGCGTTCATTGGCCAGGCTGGCTGAAATCGTTTGTTCTGCGCGACCTGGTTGCACGCCAGCCTTACCCAACGTCACATATAATGATTCGGTCAGGTCATGCTTAGAAAAATTCGTCACCAACTTAGCTGGCACTGTCGTCCGTTCAAGCAAAATCGGTTCGTCATCCCCCATACGTAATCGTTCCATGACAATGACTTCATCGTTTTGTGTCAGTTGTAAACGGGTCATTTCAGAGGCTGATGGTGATGTGACTTTATAACTCACCGTTTTCGTACGCGCCACGCGTCCTGTTGCCGCCATCAATTCCGTAAAACTGGTCATGCCTAAGGCACGTTCTGAAACTTTTTGCTCTGCGACATACGTCCCAGACCCAACTTTACGTTCCAATAAACCTTCGTCAACGAGTGTTTGCACAGCTTGCCGTAGTGTCATTCGTGACACATTAAAAGCTGCCGCCAATTCACGTTCGGCTGGTAGTCGCTTATGTGACTGCCATTCCCCTGCCTCGATGCGCGCTTTAATTTGATTATGAATTTGGATGTAACGTGGTGTCGCAGGTTTTGTCATTAATTATTCCGAGCAAATCGACGAGCGAATGAAAACGTAGCCAATAAATCTAAATCATCCTTAAAAAATAAATTAAAATCAGCATCCTTGCCAATCGCAAGTTCGCCCTTTTGGGTCAGCCCAAATTCACGGGCTTGATTTACTGAACTCATTTGAACAGCAGCTTGGATATCAGCAGATGTCATTTCTTGGATGTTACGGAATGCATCATCATAAGCTAACACCGAACCTGCTAAATGACCATTTTCAAGACGGGCTTGCTTATCTTTCACGATTACTTTTTGACCACCAAGTTCAGAAACACCGTCACCAAGTCCTTCAGCCCGCATTGAATCCGTGATGAGTTCTAACTGTTCAGGCCCCTTCAAACGAAAGGCCAATTCTAGTATATCAGGGGCAATGTGGAAACCATCAGCGATTAATTCCGCCGTGATTGATGATTCAAGCATCGCATGGCCCGTCACGCCAGGTTCCCGATGGTGGAGTGGTCGTTGCGCATTGTAAAGGTGTGTCACGTGAGTCGCGCGTGAATGGGTCAATTGTTCACGTGTTGCATTGGAGTGCCCGACTGATGGGCGAATATTATGTGCTAACATAAAGGCTTCAAAATCTGGTATGCCACCTTTTTCGGGCGCATACGTCACTAAGCGAATCCGTTCACCAGATAAAGCATACCACTTTTTGAGCAATTCAGTATCCGGATCAACAATGTATTCTTCTGGCTGAGCGCCCATGAAGACCTTATTAATGAATGGTCCTTCCAAATGAATGCCTTGAATCACGGGGTTCGTCTTCGCCACTTGATCAATCGTCACCAGAGCGCGTTCAATATTTTCTGGGGATTGCGTCATGGTTGTGGGAAAGAGTGACGTAATCCCTTCGGTCACCATCAAGTTGACCATTTCATTAAGCTTCTCGGGATCCCCGTCCATCGTATCGAAACCATAGCCACCGTGCTTATGCACATCGATAAAGCCAGGCACCACTAAGCGGCCACTGGCCTCCTCAATGACTGTATCTTCAGCATCAGGGACAAAATCTGCCATATAACCGACATCTAAAATCGTATCAGAAAAACGGATATACGCATCTGGCATGTGCTTGTATCCTGTGTAAAGATCAATATTTTTCAATAATTTTACCATGATTATACGTGTCACAGTATCATCATTATTCAAATACACACATTGAATAATTTATCTGCTTAGACACTGCCTCCTTTTTCTAACTACCCTCATTATAATTGGTATAGACCGATTTTGCAAATCAAAATAAAAACGCCGTAGCGTTAAATGGTGTGTGCCTAGTTCGTCACAATATTTCTCGCATAGTTATGCGCAATTTTTGAGGCCGCAGCAGCTGCTAAAGCGCCAGCAATATCATCTGCAAAAGTGGTGACGGCTGGCGTTGTTTTCCCCAAGCGATCCAATTCGCCTACTAACCCAACTTTTGTTTTGTCAATGTAACCATAATTGGTCACACCAATGGTGTCATAAGACATCGCAATGGCTGTCCCCAACGTTTCATCCACGCCAAAAAGTGAATCGTCCCCTTCAACTAAATCCTGCAAAGGTGATTCCAGCAAATGCGCTTCGGCCAAGCGATCTAATTCCAAAGCTACCCAAATTTGATGTTGCACGACCCGCTTATGCAAAATACTAACCACCGCTTCTTCGACTTGTTCTAACGTCAAGTCAGGTTGATAGCGGTGTTGGTTTTCATACCCAATCAACGCAATCCCGCGAATCGTGATGCGGTGCTTTTTGAGTTTTTCGACAGTATTTTCATAAGTTGCGTATGCCATGATTGTTCTCCCTTTATTATGTCCCTAGTATAAACAATAAATCATGATTTGACAAAGCCCGTTTTGAGGCTTGCAAAATCCGTGTGAAGTCTGTAAAATATATAGAGTAATTGCCCCTTGGCCAAGCGGTAAGGCGGTGGCTTCTGGTGCCACTATGCGTTGGTTCGAATCCAACAGGGGCAATGTTAGCAGCAGTCTTCGGACTGCTTTTTTTGTGCCCTTTTTTACGTCAAAATGCGATCAAAGTGAGCGAAAAAAACCATCGTCTGAGACGATGGTTTTTAATAAAACGTTGCAAATTCTGATCCTAATGACGGATACGCATATAAGTTAGCTTGGGTTTCGGCTAACGTCCGCCGTTCATTAATGGCTGTGACAAAATAATTAATCACTTCTTCGGCTTCAGCAGCAATCACGCTCGCCCCAACGATATGGCCAGCATCATCGAGCACTGTTCGTACCCGCGTTGTATCATTGTAACGATAAAATGGCATGACTTGACTCATATCAATATCAGTTACCCGATACCCATTTGCCAGCCCTGCTTCAACGGATAAGCCAACTTGAGCAATATGTTGGGTCCCAAATACTACAACTGGGATGGCTGGATAAGTAATGGGTGCAGTGGTCAACCCAGCAATGGCTTGTGCTACGTACCGGCCTTCATGGTTCCCAGTTGGTACTAACTTAGGGACTGGTGAACCGCCGACATCCCCAATGGCATAGATATGTGGGTTTGACGTACACAAATGATCATCAACCGGAATTTCCGTCGTATCCCAGACCACACCGGCATTTTCAAGTTGTAATTGATCTGCATTGGCCACCCGACCAGCCGTTACAAAAACACGACCTGTCTCAAATTGTGTCCCATCTGTCAATGTCACTAGTAGACGTTCAGTTGGCATTTTCTCAATTTGTTGGACCGTTGCATTAAAGTACCAGGAAATGCCCGTTTCTTGCATGTCCGTGATCAATTGACGGACTAACGTTTGATCAAACGCCCGCAGTGCTGTCGGTCCGGCGGTCACAATCCGTGTGTGGGCGCCAGCAGCCTGCGTAATGTTGGCAAACTCCATTCCAATATACCCAGCGCCAATAAACGTGACGTCATCTGGCATCATTGGCAAGTTCAAAAAGGCTTCTGAATCTTGCGTCAATTCTGCCCCAGGAAACGTTAATGTTTTTGGGCGCTGTCCAGTAGCAATAACCCAATCAAGCGCCTTAATACGGTCACCTGTATCACCAACTGTGACCGTATCGGCATTCACAAAAGCTGCCCGACCATAAAAGCGGGTAATGTCTGCCGCATCAAGTCCGCGTATTTTACGGGGTTCAACTGCGTCGACATAACGTTGCTTGTGCGCCATCAAAGCTGACCAATCAATCGTTGACAAGCCTCGCAAGCCAAGATTTTGTAGGGCTGATTGCCGATGAATCCCTTCAACCGCCGCCAGCAAGATTTTCTTTGGATCGCAGCCATAATTAGGGCACGTCCCACCCCATAAATAATCTTCTAAAATGACGACATTTTTGCCTAAAGCGCGCGCAGCATACGCCGCTGCAAGACCAGCAGGTCCGGCGCCAATGACACCAACTTCAAATTCATATTCTGTCATGATTCACCTCGTTGCTCATATTATACCAGTATTTCTCAAACAAGATATGACATGACGGCATCCGCACGCTCATGAAAGTGTTTGCATAAACGATTGACTTATGTTAAATTTAACGTGTAGTTGAATATTTAACAATCTGGGGTGCCATTTGGCTGAGAAACACCCATTGAACCTGATCTGGTTAGTACCAGCGAAGGGAGCATTGCGCTTTAGTGTGTCTTTAAGTAAACGCATGGTTCATAAAAAGCCAGGCGTTTTTTTGTTGGCCAAAATTTGGCCGTTATCCGACACATCAAAACTGCACCGTGCCAGACATAAGATACAAAACTACAAAAATTTTATGGAGGCATATTCATTATGCAAACGATTTCAAATTCTAAACGACCACACTGGGCGTTACGCGATGTGTTACTGCTGGCTTTTGTCGCAGTCTTCATCGGCTTTATTTTCTGGATACTTGGTCCCGTCTATAATATTCTTGCGGCTGCTTTGACACCGTTAGGGTTGGCCCCCTTTGCCAATGATCTGTTGATTGGTGGCTGGATGATGGCAGCACCTTTGGCGAGTGTGTTAATCCGTCAGGCCGGTGCGGGTGTATTGGGTGAATTATTTGCGGCTACCGTTGAAATGTTAATTGGTGGCCAATGGGGCGTGTCCACACTACTTTCAGGCCTTGTTCAAGGTGTTGGTAGTGAAGCTGGTTTTGGGCTTCTCGGTTATAAAGATTGGCATTGGCGCGGTATTTTCGCTTCTGCCGTTACCGGCACCATTGTGACTTTCATTTGGTCACTCTTCCGTGACGGTTATGCCTCATACCATATTGGCCTACTTGTAGCCTTGTTCTTGACACGTTTTGTGTCACTCCTCTTCTTTGGTGGTGTCTTAGTCGTTGCCATCCAAAAACTGATTGAAAAAGCTGGTGTCTTACGTCGTGACTAATCTCGTTGTCCAACAAGTTAATTTTGCCTACGCTGATGTACCGGTTCTTAAGGACGTGTCGTTAACGTTACAACCTGATAGCTTGAATTTACTTGTCGGCCCAAGTGGTAGTGGTAAATCAACCCTGCTTAAACTCCTGGCCGGTCTTTATCCAACCTTTAGTGGCGGTGAATTGACGGGCACATTGACTTTGGACGGCTATGCTGTACATGATATTGTGCCTTTTCATCGGGTAGCACATATTAGTTATCTCTTCCAAAACCCCACCCGCCAATTTGTCATGAAGACACCGTTTGAAGAACTGCGTTTTAGCCTAGAAAATCTCCAAGTTGCGCCTGAAGACATCACGCCACGCATCGAAGATGCCCTGACCCGCGTGGGCATGCGTGACTTCATGTGGCATGACTTGATGACCTTGTCCGGTGGTGAAAAACAAAAGGTGGCATTGGCCGCAGTCCTCGCAGCAGACAGCCATTTCTTACTCCTTGATGAGCCGTTTGCTAACGTGGATCCCACGTCGCGACTGCAATTGATTCAGTTGATCAAAGCCTATCAACAAGCTGGCAAAACAATTTTAATTGCGGATCATGATTGGAGCGGTTACGCTGACGTTATCGATGATGTTTTCGTGATGGCTGATGGGGGATTGCACACCGCATCAGCTGACGAAAAAACAACGATTTTGTCCCAATTGCCCACCCAACCTACCGTTCACACCACCCAACCAGACGCTGTGATTGGCGACTTGGTGTTAGATCAAGTCACCCTCACCAATGGTGATCGCCTCTTACTTTCTGAAACATCACTCGCGATTCCCAAGGCCAAACGCACACTGATTACTGGGCCAAATGGTGTTGGTAAGTCAACGTTATTTTCGGCTTTGGTGAAGCTTTACCCTTACGGTGGTACTATTTTGTACCAAAATCAATCACTCGCTAAACGTCGCGTCGCACAGCACGTTCGCGATGTCGCCCTTGTCTTCCAAAATGCCGAGCAGCAGTTTGTCGCGATGACGATGGCAGAAGAATTGGCACAAGCGCAGCAAATGAGCCGTTTCCCAGAAATTTGGACAGCCGATTTGCTCAATGACATCTTGGTACAGCTTAATTTGAGTCATGTGCGTGAGCACATCGTTTACCAATTATCTGGTGGGCAACAAAAAAAGCTGCAAGTATTGCTCATGCTCATGACTGGCACGCGGGTTTTGTTGTTTGATGAACCTTTGGCTGGCTTGGACAGTGCGTCACAGGCACAACTATTAGCTGTCATCGCTGACATAACCAACAAACAAAACCAAACCGTGGTGATGATCAGCCACCAATTACACGCGGTGACGGATTGGTTTGATTACCACTTGCAGTTTGAAGACCAGCAACTAACTTTTCGAGGTGACGCATCATGAATCCACTGATAAAATTTGGCGTGATTATGGTCATCGCCTTGGAATTAACTTTCATTAAAAGCGTGACGGTTAATCTCATCGTCATCTGTGTGAGTGCCTTGTTATACCTGATTTTGCATTTACGTTGGCGACAATGGTTATGGCTGTGTTTACTACCTGCCCTGCCAGGCCTTGGCTCTTGGTTCTCTCTGATGTACTTTGGTACCGGTGATCA
>NZ_CBDKZH010000067.1:0-7546 GCF_965300815.1 Leuconostoc sp. | reverse complement strand
ATCATTGACAATAGTATAATAAGGTATATCATACTGAAAGGTTTTTTAAACTCATGACAATCGATTGGAAACACGAGACGGCTTTACGCCAAGATGATTTTATAACAGACTTAAAAGATTTGTTGGCGGTTGAATCTGTGCGTGATGATTCAAAGGCAACACCAGAAGCACCACTTGGTCCTGGACCAAAAGATGCCCTTGTGAAGATGTTAGCGATCGCTGAACGCGACGGTTTCACAACCAAAAACATTGATAACCTAGTGGGTTACATTGAAATTGGGCCAAAAGACGCTGACGAATATGTGGCAATTTTGTCGCACGTCGACGTGATGCCGGCTGGTGAAGGTTGGGAAACAGACCCCTTTGTACCAGTTGTTACTGATGATAAAATCATTGCGCGTGGCGCCTCAGATGATAAGGGACCAGGAATGGCTGCTTATTATGCGTTCAAGATTTTGTCTGATTTGAAAGTACCTTTGAAGCGCCGTGTGCGTTTGATCTTTGGGACAGATGAAGAAAATGACTGGACAGGCATGACACGTTACTTTGAAGTGGAACCAGCCCCAGTCTTTGGTTTCTCACCAGATGCCGAATTCCCAATTATCAATGGTGAAAAGGGTAATGTCCAAGTTTTGATCAAGGATGAAGCGACAAATGGTGGCTCAGTGAAGTTAGTGGCCTTTGAAGCAGGTTTGCGGACAAATATGGTACCTGGTATTGCGCGTGCGACTGTCGTCACAGCACAAGCTGAAGCCATGGTTGCCGCTTTCCAAGACTTTTTGGCAGCTAACCCACAAATTTCTGGTAGTGCTGAATCTGATGGTGATGACATTAAGTTTGTCGTGAATGGTAAGCAAGTGCACGGGGCAATGCCTGAAACGGGTGAAAATGCCGGCACTTATTTGGCCAATTTCTTGCAAAATTTTGACTTTGGTGGCACAGCCAAGTCATTCTTGACCTATCTAGGGACACCAGCTCACCAAGACACAATTGGTGAAAAGTTTGGTGTGAACTATACGGATGATGTCATGGGGCCATTGTCAATGAACGTTGGGATTCAAAAGTTTGTGGCTGGACAAGAAGCCTTCATTAACTTTAACTTCCGTTATCCAAAGGGCATCACGCCTGATGAAATTGTGGCTGGTCTTGCCACACAACTCAATGGTTGGGATGTGACACCAACCATTGGTGGTCACGCGCAAGTACCACACTATGTTGCACCAACTGATCCAATTGTTGAAACATTGCTACGTGTTTATCATGATCAAACTGGTTTGCCAGCCCATGACCAAGTGATTGGTGGTGGGACTTATGGCCGCTTGATGGCACGTGGTGTGGCGTTTGGGGCCTTGTTCCCTGATTCACCGGATACGATGCATCAAGTTAATGAATTTGCGCTATTGGATGATTTGTATCGTTCAATTGCCATTTATGCGCAAGCCATTGCTGAAATTACGAATTTAGATTAAGTAACCGAAGTACGTCAGTGATTACTGACGTACTTTTTTAGTGGCTAAAAACATGTTGCTTGTAAACTTACAAAAAGTAAGCATATTGCTTGCGATGGATCTTTTTTCCTGTATAGTTAGGCCTATAACGATTATGAAAGTAGGGCATACCTATGGGAACAACAATTCGCGGCATTCATCATGTCACAGCCATTACCAGCAGTGCACCTAAAATTTGGGATTTTTTTACCAATCAACTGGGGTTACATTTAATTAAAAAAACCGTTAACCAAGATGATGTCCATACCTATCACTTATATTTTTCAGATGATCAAGGCGAAGCAGGGAGTATTTTGACGTTCTTTGATTTTGCAGGGCTTCAAAAAGCGACTTTTGGGACGAATGAAATTTCACGCACGACTTTTCGCGTGCCAACCCTGGCATCATTTGACTATTGGCGGGCGCGGTTTACGCAGTTTGGCATTCGTTATGATGACCAAACTGTGACCCTTTTTGGGGCCACTTATCTTAATTTCTATGATTTTGATGGCCATCGTTATGCGCTGATTGCTGATGAGACCAATCCACGACAAAATCCCGTTACCAAGGCCCACCAACCTTGGCAACAGGCAACTGTGGCGCCAGAACATGCCATTGTCGGCTTGGGGCCGGCGTTTGTAACTGTTGACGATGACCAAGCGATGACCATTGTGTTAACCAAAATCATGACAGCACAAAAAATTGCGACTTCAGGCAATAATACGTTGTATGAATTTGATAATGGGGGATACGGCGCCCAAGTAATTACCCAATTGTCACGCATTATTCCAAGTGGGACGCAAGGTTATGGGAGTGTGCACCATTTGGCGTTTACAGTTGATGATGACGCCGCGTTAAAATATTGGATTGATCGTCTGCAACAACTGGGGATGCATGATTCTGGACTGGTTGATCGTTTCTATTTTAAATCTGAATATTTCCGACCAATGCCAGGCATTTTGTTTGAATTAGCCACAAATGGGCCAGGTTTTCTGATTGATGAAACCTATGAGACAGCCGGTATTCATCTTGAATTACCGCCATTTTTGGAATCACAGCGCGCTGACATTGAAGCACATTTGGTGAACTTTAATTCACCAAAATCCTGAGTGAATCGCAGACAAGCACAAGGATGAAACTTTATGCATGAACAAAATATGACGAACAGCCAGCCACTATCACCATCTGATTTGGACCAAGTGCGGCATTTATTTATTTCGGGTGACCGGAAGCGCTCGCCGCTTGTGTTATTACATGGGACAGGTGGGGATGAAACGACTTTAATTGAAGTGGCCCAGTTTTTGGCACCGGATCATCCCATTTTAGCGATTCGTGGCCGAGTTGTTGAAAATGGTTATTATCGCTATTTCAAACGACAAGCCGTTGGCGTATTTGATTTAGTCTCTTTGGCTGAGGAAACACAATGGCTTGTGGCGGCAATTACTGGTTTGGCTGAACGGTATCGGTTAAACATCGCCGATATGACTGCTGTTGGATTTTCTAATGGCGCTAACATTGCAGTTCATGCCTTGTTAACGCAGCCACAAGTGCCATTTCAACAGGTGATGGCATTACATGCCATGCAAGTCGCTGCGATTACCGCACCACAAAATTTAGACGGCACACCAGTATTTTTGAGTTATGGCACCCAGGATCCGTTGATTTCGCCACAAAACTTTGCCGCCATGCGTGATAATTTACATCAGGCAGGGGCAGATCTGTCAATTTTTCAAACTGACGGTTCGCACAATCTTACAAATGCGGAACTCCAAGCGGCACAGACGTGGTTTAAAGCGCAACAACGTGACGTCTAACCTAAGCCAACAAGTACTTAGGGATGACATCTTGGTACAGTTGGCGTGTTGCAGGGAACTTGTTATAATTGATGACAAGTATTGCATGTTGTGTCATGAGGTACTAGATTGACAGAAAAGAAAGTGAGGGTGGGACGCTAATTCGTTTCGGTTACTGAACAACAGCGTGTCACGTTAAAGAGCATGAGGACTTTTGCAGGAAATCTTTATAAGGATGATCTTGAAGGCAATAATATCGGCGTTTTTTTTGGTACTTTGGCACCGATGCACGTGGGTCATCAAGCAGAAATCTATAAGGCTGCGGCATTGAATGATGGCGTGGTGGTGATTGCGTCGGGTTATACTGGTGATCGTGGTGATCAGATGGGCTTACCCGTTGAAAAAAGATTTCGTTATTTACGCGAAGCTTTTAGTGATGAATCAGACATTAAAATTGATTACATTAATGAAGACAATATGCCCCAAATGCCTGATGGCTGGGATGAGTGGACGCGCACTTTAGTGGCCACAGTGAAGCGTAATATTGTGAATCAAGATGCTAAGATTATGTTCTATACTGGTGAACCAGATTATAAAGTAGAATTGGAAAAGCGCTTACCCCAAACTGGTCAATTTAAGGTCAGTTTGATGGATCGTACTGTTTTAAAAATTTCAGCGACAGAAATTCGTAAGGATCCGATTGCCAACTGGGATTATATTAACCGTGTTTTCCGTCGGCATTTTACCAAAAAAGTGACGGTTATGGGGTCGGCCTCAACCGGTAAATCAACTTTGGTTCGTCGCTTGGCGCGGACGAGTAACTCACCGTTTTCAGAGGAATACGCCCGAGAATATCAAGAACGATCAAATGTGAGCGATGATGAGTTAATTGTGAAGGATTATATTCGGCTGATTCAAGGCCAATATGATGCGAATTCGCGTGAAATCAATTCGCCGGCCAATAACGGGTTAACGATTTTTGATACGGATGCGATGGTGACGAAAGTATATGCTGACATGTGGTTGGACGAAGCCGATCGGGCGCAGCTGCAACCGTTGTTTGATAATACGATTAGTGAAGAACAAATTGATTTGATTTTGGTCATTCCACCAGTCACACCTTACGTTGATGATGGTTTCCGTAATATGTCAACAGCAGACGAAGCCTCACGTTGGGCGTTCCACCACGCGTTGATGCGCGTTATTGATGAGTATGGCTTTATGGATAAAGTGGTCTTATTAGATGCCAAAGGGGATAGTGATGACCCGTATGGTTATTATGCGCGCTATCTACAAGCTTTAGATGCCATTCAAGAAAGAACAGGTTTCAATATCAAACATTTAGAGTAAACCAACCCTGTTGGTTTTTTTTATGCCAAAAAAGACAACATCGTCTGTTCAGATTTTGATATGATAAAGACTAAAATGCAATGTAATGGAGGCGAGTATGGTAGCGCAACGAGCAGGGAATAAGGCAGAACAACATGTGGCACAAATGGGTTTTTGGGATCAATTGGCAACGTGGATTGGGGCTAATGCCAATAATGGCACCTGGTATATGGGCGGTGTTTTAGCAGCGTTAGGTTTTGCTGGAGCACTTGGCGTGATTTTAATTTCAGGGCCGCTGGCTTATCTTTTTTTGGCGTTAGTGGGCTACATGGGCTACAAAATGCGCGCCTCAACGATGAATTTGATGCGGCCGGCCTTTGGTTTACGGGGATCAATCGGACCATCGTTGATTAATGTGATTCAGTTTATGGGGTGGGCAGCTGTTAATACTTACATTGCTGCCATTTCTGTGAGCTATTTGCTGAGCAACATGTTTGGTACCGCACACTTTAAGCCAGGTGGGCTGAAAGGGATGCTCATTGGGGTAGCGGTAATGGGCGTGTTGCACTTAATTTCGATTTCGCTGGGACAGCGCTCAGTTCGTTTGATTGAACGGGTGGGGATGGTGTTAGTCATCTTACTCGTGGTTTGGGAAACTGTTGTGGTGTTACAAGAAGTACCTTTGTCAAAAATTATGACTTGGACGGCGCCGTCAGCTGCTCATTTGCCATTTGGGAAAGCCTTAGATGTCTTTGCTGCCTTTAACTTGGCTTGGGTGACGGCGGGTGCTGATTTCACGCGCTTTGCTGATAAAAAATCGGCGGCAACAACGGCCCCATTTTTGGGCGCAACGATTGGGTTGTATTGGTTTGCTATTGTTGGGGCGATGACGACCATTGCGGCCGCTGTTTGGACGCAAGTGTTTGATCCCAATAGTTCAGATCCATCAACGGTAGCTGCTAAACTTGGGCTTGGTGCCTTGGCTTTAATCGTCATCATGTTGACCTCAACGACAGCTAATGCGGTTAACTTAATGGCGGCTGGATCGGCCCTAAACAATATTGTGCCTAAATTAAAACTCACCCCAAGTCTATGGTTAGTCACCATTGTGGCAACACTGATGAGTTTTATTCCCTTTATTGTCGGTGGTTTCATTGAGACATTTATCTGGTTCTTAGATTTAATTGGGATGGTTTTGGGACCTGAAATTGCAATTTTGTTGGCGGACTTCTTCATTGTTCAAAAGCAAAATTACGACCGAACGGCCTTTAATCAAGGGAAAACTTATTGGTATACGGGTGGCTTCAATCTCCGTGCTTATCTCGTGTGGGCTTTGAGTAGGGGGTGCTACTTTGTGTTAGAACAGGTACCGGTTGTTGTCCAAACGGTTGGCTCAAATTGGCTCACGATGATTTTTGCGGCCGTTGTTTATGTCGCAGTTTCTAGAAATCAGACAAAAATGTTGTGATTTACTGGTTTTTAAGCTAAAATTAATAAGTATTTAAAACATTTGGAGGACGTATCATGTCTAACTGGACACCAGCTGCGGATCAAAAGAACCAAGGCACATTAGAATTTGAAATTTCACGCGCACAAGTTGAAGAAGGTTTGGAACAAGCTTTCCAACGCAACAAGAACCAAGTTTCAGTCCCTGGTTTCCGTAAGGGTAAGGTAACAAAGGCATTGTTCTTCTCAAAGTTTGGTGAAGAAGCTTTGTATCAAGAAGCAATGGACATTATCTTGCCAGCTGCTTATGAA
Organism: Leuconostoc sp.; assembly: GCF_965300815.1. NCBI lineage: Bacteria > Bacillati > Bacillota > Bacilli > Lactobacillales > Lactobacillaceae > Leuconostoc > Leuconostoc sp. The sequence goes on along the minus strand of NZ_CBDKZH010000067.1, from coordinate 1,179 downwards.
GCTGCCATTGAAGAAGCTGGTATTACACCAGTTGGTCGTCCAAACATCGAACCCGTTTCAATGAACAAGGGTGAAGCTTGGCAATTGAAGGCTGAAGTGACAACTGCGCCTGCTATCGAGTTGGGTGACTATTTGAACCTTGAAGTTGAAGCAGCCGACACAGAAGTTTCAGATGCTGATGTGGATGCTGAAATCAAGCGTTTGCAAGAAGGTCAAGCTGAACTTGTTTTGCAAGAAGCTGACGTTAAGGCTGAAAACGGCGACACAGTTGTGATCGACTTTGATGGCTCAGTTGATGGCGACCACTTTGCTGGTGGCCAAGCTAACGACTTCGCCTTGACTTTGGGTTCAGGTCAATTCATTCCTGGCTTTGAAGACCAATTGGTTGGTCACACAGCTGGTGAAGAAGTGGATGTTCATGTGACATTCCCTGAAGAATATCAAGCTGCTGACTTAGCTGGTAAGGACGCTTTGTTTGAAGTGAAGATTCACGAATTGAAGCGTAAGGAATTGCCTGAATTGGACGACGAATTCGCCAAGGATGTTGACGAAGAAGTTGAAACATTAGCTGAATTGAAGGAAAAGACACGTCAAAAGTTGTCAGAACAAAAGGCTGAAGCTGCACAAGCTGCCTTTGAAGATGCTGTCATCACAAAGGCTGTTGAAAACGCATCAGTTGATGGCGATGAAATTCCTGAAGCAATGATTGAAGAAGACGTACATCGTCAAATCGACCAATACTTGGGTCAATTGCAACAACAAGGTATTTCACGTGACATGTTCTTCCAAATCTCAGGTCAAACTGAAGATGACTTGCACAAGCAATTCGAAGAAGGTGCTGCAACACGTGTCAAGACAAACTTGGTACTTGAAGCCATTGTGAAGGCTGAAGGCATCGACCCAACTGAAGAACAAATCACTGAAGAAGTGAACAACTTGGCTGCACAATACAACATGGATCCAGCACAAATCCGTGCCACATTGTCAGATTCATTGTTGAAGCATGACATTGCAATGCGTGAAGTAATCAAGAAGATTACTGACTCTGCAAAGGCAAAGTAAGCCTTTAAAAAAGCCCACAGGGCTTTTTTATTTTGTCGCGTTGACAAGGTGAGCTAAAAGTCTATGGATTTAAGTCATGCTGTCACGACTAATCTGTTAAAATAGATAGTATTGACA